>JAGBWO010000027.1 GCA_017629765.1 Opitutales bacterium
CTCTATGGAAAAGCTTTCGGAAGACGAGATGCAGTCTCTCTTGGGCGAGCTTGTGGAAGTCGCCCCCGAAAATGCCGACGCAATGCGGGCGGAGCTTTTCTCGATTATAGAAAAAATTCCGAATCCCGATGTCCGCGAGACGGTAAAGTATGCGCTAAACGATGTCGGGGAGGTGTTTTTTAAAAGCACTGCGGCTATAAAAATGCATCATGCCTATGTCGGCGGGCTTTTGGAGCATTCTTTGCACTTGGCGCGCCTTGCCGTAAAACTGCTTCCGATGTATCCGTTTGTAAATCCGTCTCTTGCCATTGCGGGCGCGGTTTTGCACGATGTCGGAAAAACTGTCGAATACTCTCAGGGGCTTGCGGCGGGAAAGACGAAAATCGGCGTCCTGCAAGGGCATGTGGTGCTTGGGTTCAGGATAGTCCGCAAGGCGGCTTTAAAGTGCAGGCTAAACGAAGATTTGACGGAGCGTTTGGAGCATATCATACTGAGCCATCAGGGCGAACTCCAATGGGGCGCGGCGGCCGTTGCGGCGACGCCAGAAGCCGTTTTTGTTTCGATGCTCGACTATCTCGACGCAAGAATGGGCGCGGTCTATTCAGCCTTGAAAACTGGGGGCGACGGCGAATTTACAGATCTTGTTCCCGCATTGCAAACGAGAATTTTGCAGTCGAAGCCCGACGACGATTTTGCGGGCGCAAAAGTCGAAGTTTCAAACAGGAAGAAAATCTTTATTGCCACGTCGAACGCTCACAAGATAAAGGAAATCAGGGCGATGTTTGAGGAGTGGGGCGTTGCTTGCGAAGTCGGCGGAGCCGAGGAACTCGGCGGAATGCCCGATTGCGACGAGAATGCCGATACTTTTGAGGGCAATGCCTTTATCAAGGCCGACGCCCTCAAAAAAATCGCCCCTGCCGACGCCTATGTTTTGGCTGACGACAGCGGAATCGTCGTTGACGCGCTCGGCGGAAATCCCGGCATACATTCGGCAAGATATGCGGGGGTCAAGGGCGAAGGCGCGGACAAGGCAAACAACGAAAAACTTTTGAAGGCGCTTGAAGGCGTTCCCGACGTCGAACGTTCCGCGCGTTTTGTGTGCGTTTTGGCGTTGATATCTCCAAGCGGTGAAAGAAAAAGCTTTGAAGGCAGGGTTGAGGGCTTTATAAACCACGGCGCGAAAGGCAAAAACGGTTTCGGCTACGATCCTTTATTCGAGCTTCCCGAAGGGATGACGACTGCGGAGCTTCCGGAAGCCTGCAAAAACGAAATAAGCCACCGCGCGCGCGCCCTCAAAGGGCTTATAAAATTTCTGAAAAGCCAATAGCTTTATTTTGAAATTTTTTTGAATTTGAAAATCCGCAACGCCGTTTTGCGGATTTTTATTTGTGGTGGTAGCCTGAGCCTGCGGAGATGGATTTTGCCCTGTAAAGCTGTTCGAGCAGAATCGCGCGCGCCCATTCGTGCGTGAATGTCATTTTTGAAAGCGAAAACAGGCTGTGGGCGGATTCTTTTACTTCTTTTGAAAGCCCGTAGGGCCCTCCTATTATAAATATGGAGGAGCCGCTTGCCATAAGGTCTTTTTCGAGCGTTTCTGAAAATTCTTCGGAAGACTTGGTTTTGCCTTCTTCCGCCATCGCGTAGATTTTGCCTTTTGCGCCTTTTAAAATTTCGAGTATTTTTTCGCCTTCCTTTTCAATGCCGGCGTCTTTTAATTCGACGATTTCGAGCTTGTCGTATTTTGAAATTCGTTTGCGGTATTCATTTGCAAGCTCTTCAAGGGGCTTGTTTTTCATTTTTCCTATGGCGATGATTTTAAGCATTCTTTTACGCTATTTTCCCGCGCGAAGTTAGGCGACAAAAAAATATGAAATTTTTTCTTTAATTTTGCTTATTATTTTATACATTGATTTTGCATACACACCAATTTGTTTAATATGCAAAATGCCGTAAAAATGAATTTTGCGCTTTTGACAAGCGCGGTTGTCGCCGCCCTTGCGGGGCTTTTGTTCGGTTTTGACACCGCAGTTATTGCCGGTGTTACAAAGCCTCTTTCCAAAATCTACGCTTTGGGCGACTGGGGGCAGGGTCTTACCGTGTCAATCGCGCTTTGGGGAACGATGCTGGGCGCGGCGTTCGCGTCTTGGCCTGCGGATAGAATCGGCAGGCGCGATTCTCTGAAAATTACGGGGGTGCTGTTTTTTGTTTCCGCTGTCGGCTGCGCGTTTGCGTGGAATTGGCATTCTATGCTGTTTTTCAGATTTGTGGGGGGCGTCGGCATCGGGATAGCGTCGGTTATTGCTCCGATGTATATTGCGGAAATTGCCCCCGCAAAGTTGAGGGGGATATTTGTTGCCACTTTTCAGGGCAACATCGTCGCGGGCATTCTGCTTGCGTATTTTTCAAATTACATAGTTTCGCTTTGCGGATTGAATCCGGATTCAATGGAATGGAGGGTCAAGCTTGGGGTTGAGGCTGTTCCGGCATTCTTGTTTTTGGTTTTGCTCTTTTTTGTGGGAAGATCTCCATACTGGCTTTTGAAGGTCGGCAGAAAGCGTGAAGCCGTCGCCGTTTTGGAGCGCATTTCGCCAAGCGCTGTTTCGGAAACTGTTTTGGAAATCGAAAAATCGATAAGCGAAGTCGGCAGGATTGGCAATTCTTCGCTGTTTTGCAGGGCGTTTTTTTATCCGCTTTTTCTGGCGTTTTCGATTTCTTTTTTCAACCAGTTTTCTGGCATCAACGCCGTGCTTTATTACATAAACGACATTTTCGGACAGGCGGGGCTTGACGGGAATTTATCGGCCGTGATTGTTGGGGGCGCGAATCTTTTATTCACGGTGCTTGCGATGTTTTTAATAGACAGGCTCGGAAGAAAAACTCTTCTTTTGATTGGGGCGGCGGGTACGTCTTTGATGCTGTTCTTTGCCGGGCTTATTTTGCAGACGGGCGCAATGCAGTGGGCGCTTGTTTATGTGCTTTCAATTTACATCGCGTTTTTTGCCGTTTCGCAGGGCGCGGTCATATGGGTGTATATTAGCGAAATATTTCCGGTTTCAGTCAGGGCGAAGGGCGTGTCGTTCGGGGCGTCGGCGCATTGGGTGTTTTGCTCGGTAATCGCTCTTGTGTTTCCGGTGCTTGCTGCTTTGGACGGAGCGGATTTCGGCTTGGATGGCGTACGTTTTAACGGTTCTTTCCCGTTTTATTTGTTTTGCCTAATGACGCTTGCGCAGTTTGCCGCGGTATTTGCGTTCTATCCCGAAACCAAAGGCGTTCCGCTTGAGCTTGTCAGGGAAAAGATGAAATTCGGAGGAAATTAAAAAGGAGATGGCGTCGAATTTGCAAAAGGAACCTTTGGGCGGGCTTGGCAAAACGCGTTTGCGGCGTTTCGCCAATGGGGCTGAAAAAGTGAAGGAGCAACCCGATTTCTCGAATTGCTCCCCATACTACTTACCAACTTGCTACTGAAAAAAACTTATTTTTTTTATTTCGTGTACCAGTCTGTACTATTCGGTTTTTTATGTCAATAATTTTTTTTAAAATATTTAAATCTTAAAATTTAACAATGAATAAGAGTATGAAAAAAAAGGCTGTTATTTTGACGCTTGCGTTTGCGGCGGGCGCGGTTTTGGCGGATGTTTGGATGCCTAAAATATTTTCCGACAATATGGTTTTGCAGTCGGGAGAGAAGGTAAGGCTTTGGGGCAGGGCCGATGCGAATTCAAAAATAGAAATCGAGTTTGCCGGCGTAAAAACCGCCGTGAATGCCGATAAGGACGGCAAGTGGACCGCTTATTTGAAGCCCCTTGAAAAGTCTTTTGAAAACCGCGTTTTAACTGTTTGCGAAAACGGGAAATTGGCAAAATCAATAAAAAATGTATTGGTTGGCGAAGTATGGATTGCGGGAGGGCAGTCGAATATGCACTGGGAGCTGCAAAAGTGCAACGAAGACGCGATTTCCGATGCCGTTGAGAGCGCGAAATCCATAAGGGCAGTCAGATTCTTGAGGATGCCCGCAAATGCGGTGAACGTAAATCCGCAGGAGGATTTGCCAAAAAACGCAAAATGGGTGGAAATCAAGCCCGATAACTGCAAGTATGTGAGCGCGATAGCATTCTACTTTGCCCGCAATCTCGAAAAAGACTTGGATACCCCCGTCGGAATTTTGGAGACGCCGTTTTCGGGCAGCTTTATGTCGGTGTGGCTTGCAAAAGAAGACTTGAAAAACGTTGGCGGATTTAAAGACCAGCTTGCAAAATATGAAGCCGAAAACAAGGGCTTCGACTATCAAAAATCAATGGATGCCTACAATGTGAAAGTTGCCAAATACAAGGCGGAAGTCGAAGAGGCGAAGGCGCGCGGGGAAGACGCCGGCAAAATCAAAAAGCCGACCGGAAAGCCCGAAACGTGGGGCAGGGGCAGATTTACGGCAATCCCGTCCATATTTTATAACGCGAAAATCGCGCCGATTGCGGGCTACACTTCAAAAGGCTTTTTGTGGTATCAAGGCGAAAGCGATGCAACAATCCATGTAGAGCATTACGCGGAAAAATTCGAGCAGCTCATAAACTGCTGGCGCAAATATTGGAAAAACGAAAATATGCCGTTTTACTTTTTCCAGCTTCCGAGCATGGACAGGGACTTTTGGATAGGGCCGCGCCAAGCGCAGGAAGACGTCGCAAAGAAGCTAAAAAACGTGCATATGGTTGTAGGCATAGACTTGGGCGAAGAAAAAGACGTCCATCCGAAAGACAAGCTGACGCCCGCCGTTCGTTTGGAAAATCTCGTGAAGAGATTTTCCTACGGGGACAAGAAAGCCAACGCATATTATCCGAAAGTTTCAAAAATAAAATATTCCGACAATAGCGCAAAGGCGTTCTTCAACTTTGAAAAATCGAAGCCGAATTTTAAGAGCGAACTTTCGGGATTTGAAATCTTGGTTGGAGAAAAATGGATTTCTCCGGAGTGCGCAAAGGCTTCCGGCAATGCGGTTGAACTTTTCGCCAAAAAGGGCGAAACAATCGAAGGCGTGCGCTATTTGCATAAAGGCTGGGCGCGTCCGCTTGCAAGCGTGTTCAATGCGGACGGGCTTCCGCTTGCGCCGTTTTGCGCGGTTAAAAAATAGCAAAATTTATTGGGCGCAGAATAATAATAGTTGAAAAAGTTTATATTTGCTCCATATTGTCCCGGATATGAAACTTCCTCCCAATTCATGTGTTTTGTTTGATTCCCAAACCATATTGTCGCGCATTTTGGAAATCGCGGAAAAGGTCAGGAAGAGCTATGCTTCCTGCAATTTGGGCGAAATAGAAATGGTCTGGCTTGCCGAAGGCGCGCGCCCGTTTGCGGGCGCGCTTTTTAAGGCAATGAATTTGGACATAAAAGTGCGCCCGATAAAGGTTTCAAGCTACGGGAAGTCTTTGGAATCTTCGGGCGATGTGAAAGTTTACGATTCGTTAGACGACATAAAAGCCAAAAGGGTTTTGCTTGTCGACGATATTTTGGATACGGGGCTGACTGCCAAAACCGTGATTGCAAAGCTCAAATCAAACGGTGTCGAGGAGGTCAAGACATGCTTTTTGCTGAACA
Organism: Opitutales bacterium; assembly: GCA_017629765.1. Taxonomy (GTDB): domain Bacteria; phylum Verrucomicrobiota; class Verrucomicrobiia; order Opitutales; family Intestinicryptomonadaceae; genus Intestinicryptomonas. Next base: position 5,587 of record JAGBWO010000027.1, read on the forward strand.
AGGCGGAGAAGAACAAAGGCTGTTTGAATCCGGACTTTGAATGTTTTGAAATCCCCGACAAATATGTGTTCGGATTCGGGCTGGACATTGCGGGAGAATATCGCGACTTGCCCGACATAATGGTTTTCGACTACTGACATTTTGCGTTTTTTTAAGAGCCGAACATTGCGCGCAAAGTTTCTTTGCGCGCTTTTTTTTTTGAAAAAATTTTTTCCGATGCGAAATTTTTAGGTGAACGCGGGCTGCAAGTTGCGCGTAAATTTTTCGCAAGTTAAAAAAATTTTTGCAAAAGAGATTTTGCATCAATTTTTTATTGCATTTTTTTTTAATATTAAAATAATCAATTTCATCGAAGTAATTTTTACGGCGTTGATATTTTTTATTTGCATGAAATCGCGCCGGCAAAAAATTTTTCGACAATAAATCAACCCCCACTCTCCGAGCAAAATATTTTGGAAAAATCGCGTTTATCCATTGTCGTTTTTTATGCGGAAGAAATCCGCAGGCCATGCTTTCTCGAAAATTTTTCGGTGCGCGGTTTGTTTGCGTCGGCGTTAAAGCCCTTTTTGAAATTTGAAGCATTTTTTACAAGTAAACTTTTTGAAAATTTTTACCGGTGCGGCTCTTGCAAGGGGCGCGTTTTGCCGTATGTGCGGCAATGCGGTGCCGGTTCGTAAAAAATCCAAAAATAAAATATTATGGCAGTAAAAAAAGCAGTAAAGGCGCCTGCAAAGAAGGCAGTGGCAAAAAAAGTGGCGGCAAAGAAACCGGCGGCAAAAAAAGTACCCGCAAAGAAGGCGGTTGCAAAGAAAGCCCCCGCGAAAAAAGCAGCCGTAAAAAAAGCTCCGGCTAAAAAGGCGGCGGTAAAGGCTCCGGCTAAAAAAGTAGCGGCAGTAAAAGCGCCTGCAAAGAAGGCGGCTGCAAAGAAAGCTCCGGCAAAGAAGGTTGTTGCCAAAAAAGCTCCCGCCAAGAAGGCAGTTGCGAAAAAAGTCTGCGCAAAGAAGTGCGCTTGCAAAAAGTAATTAGGCGAGCCAATCGATTTTTATAAATCGATTGACGCTGTTTTATGGATTGTCGGCGGCGCATTGAATGGCGTCCGCTGGCGATTGCCTGTCTCTAAGAGGCGGATATTTGTGTTCCGCTTTGCGGTTGATGGCATTTTGTTGCGGCGCAATTTTTGTTTTTGCAAAATTTTCGCGTTGCCGCGTTATGCCTGCCGTTTTTGAGGCGGGCGAATTAAAAGTTTAGGGGAGGGTAGATATATGTCCTCTCTCTTAAATTGTGTCGTATTGTGTTTTTATTGGGGGCCGGCTTTTTCAAGCGTGAAAATTCGTTCGCTTAAATCTTCCTATTTCTTTCCCGTTCGGCGGCTCCTGAAAAAACATATAATAATTGTTTGCAATTTTATGGATTTTGCTTTCATATGATTGCGTTTTTTTAAGCTATGGAAAACAGACTCTCTACATGGGCATTAAACATATCTCCCTCGCCGACTTTGGCAGTTGACGCGAAGGCGAAAGCATTGAAGGCGGCAGGCAAAGATGTTTGCGGCTTTGGCGCGGGCGAACCCGATTTCGATACGCCTCAGTTCATAAAAGACGCCTGCGTAAAGGCTCTTGCCGAAGGCAAGACAAAGTATATTCCCGCTCCAGGGCTTTTGGAGCTGCGCGAGGCTTTGGCGGATTATTACGCCGGCAAAAAAGGCTTAAAAAACATTGATTTTTCAAACATAATAGTAAGTCCCGGCGGAAAATTCTCATGCTATCTTGCGATTATGGCGGCGATTTCCCCGAACGATGAAGTCATAATTCCCGCGCCTTATTGGGTAAGCTATCCGGAAATGGTGAAGCTTGCCGGCGGCAAGCCCGTCTTTGTCTATGCGGGCGACGAGAGCGACTTTAAGATTACTCCGGCAATTCTTGAAACGGCGTTGACGGAAAAAACCAAGATGGTAATTCTCACAAGCCCGTCAAACCCGACAGGCGCGGTTTACACTCGCGACGAGTTGAAAGCCATTGTCGAATTTGCCGCAAAGCACGATATTTATATCTTGTCGGATGAAATTTATGAAAACTTGGTCTATGACGGAGTCGAAGCCGTAAGCCCGGCAAGCATTTCGGAGGACGCACAAAACCGCGTCATCATAACGGCGGGTTTTAGCAAGTCTTACGCAATGACCGGCTGGAGGCTTGGCACAATTTGCGCTCCCGACGACGTTGCAAAAGCCGTTGCAAAGCTTCAAAGCCAGACTTGCTCAAACGCGACGACATTTGCGCAGTACGGCGCCTTGGAGGCTATGAAGCGACCCGATTTGGCGAAAGAGGCTCTCGAAAAAATGCTTGTCGCCTTTGACCGCCGCCGTCTGATGTTCTATAACGGTCTCAATTCCATAAAGGGAATTTCATGCCGCCGCCCGAAAGGCGCGTTTTATGTCTTCCCGAATATTTCCTCTTTTGGAATGGGCTCTGTCGATTTCTGCTCCAAATTGTTGGACGAGGAGCTTGTTGCGGTTGTTCCGGGGTCGGCGTTTGGCTCGGAACCGAACATAAGGTTTAGCTACGCCGTAAGCGAGGAAACAATCGAAAAGGGATTGGAACGCCTTGCGCGTTTTTGCTCGAAGCTTTAAAATCATTTAAA
>JAGBWO010000211.1 GCA_017629765.1 Opitutales bacterium
GGGGGTTCGATTTCTTCGCGCAAAAGTACGGGGCGTTTGTCGCAAGGATTGTGCGTTTTAGTTTTATTGCTTTATTGTTTTACATTCTGCTTTTATACGGAACATTTGAGCTTTTCAGCATTACGCCGAAAGGGTTTATACCCAAGCAGGACCAGGGAGTCATTTCCGCCGCAATCCAGCTTCCGGACGGCGCAAGTTTTGAGCGCACTGAGGAAGTTGCAAAAAAAGCGGGCGAGATTGTTATGGGGATAGACGGCGTGAAATACACTCTTGCCGTCGCGGGCAGGCACGGCTCAAACGGCACTATGGTTTCAAACGGCGCAAGGCTGATTGTGAATTTGGACGACCGCGCAATGCGCGATAAAAAAGGCCTTAGCGCCGACAAAATATTGAACACCGCGCGCGTTCTTTTGGACGAGCAGATTATGGAAGCCGACACAAAAATGATGACGCCTCCTCCCGTTCGCGGCATAGGGTCCGGAAGCGACTTCAAGTTTCAGGTGCAGGACAGGATTGGCTTTGGCATTGCGGATCTTGAAAAATACACGAAGCTTTTTGTCGAAAAAATAAATGAAACCCCTATGGTTTCGCAGGCTTTCACAAGCTATACGATTTCAAATCCGCAGCTCTTTGTGGACATAGACCGCATCCGCGCTCAAAAATTGAATGTGCCGATATCTTCGATTTTCAGCACGATGCAATACAACTTGGGCTCGATTTATGTAAACGACTTCAATTTGCTTGGCAGAGTTTACAGGGTTGTCGCGCAGGCGGAGGCGGACAGCCGCAAGGACATTTCGGATATTTACAGGCTCAAAGTTCCAAACGAACAGGGAGAGAATGTTCCGCTTGGCTCGCTCGTGAAAGTTAAAAGGATTATCGGCCCCGACCGCGTTATGCGCTACAACCTTTATACGAGCGCGGAAATTCAGGGGAATTTGAATGCGGGATACAGCACGGGGCAGGTGATTGAATACGTCGAAGCTTTGGCGAAGGAGGTTCTGCCCGAAGGCATGGGCATTGAGTGGACGGATATAGCCTATCAGGAAAAGCGGGCGGGCAACACTTCAATGTACATATTCGCCCTTTGCGTGGTTTTTGTATTCCTGCTTCTTGCGGCTCTTTACGAAAGCTGGACGCTTCCGCTTTCTGTTATTCTCATTGTGCCGCTTGTGCTGTTGTTTGCTATAATCGGAGTTTATCTGCGCGGAATGAACAACAATCTTATGACGCAGATTGGCTTCATCGTCCTAATTGGTTTGGCTTGCAAGAACGCGATTTTGATTGTGGAATTCGCCCATCAGCGCGAAATGAAGGGCGAGGAAATCGCAAGCGCTGTAAGCAACGCCTCAAAAAACCGCTTGCGCCCGATTGTAATGACCTCGCTTGCGTTCATCTTGGGCGTTGTGCCTCTTGCCTTCGGGCATGGAGCGGGTTTTGAGCTGAGGCAGGCGTTGGGTACGTCCGTATTTTTCGGGATGATTGGCGTTACGATATTCGGATGCGTCTTCACTCCGATTTTCTATTACGCAATAAGGCGGATTGCAAGGAAGGCTTGATGTCGGAGCAAAAAACAAATGCAATGCGCCTTCTCGACTCCAAAAAAGCCGGCTACAAAGTTTACGACTACACAAAATTTCCCACTACAAACGGCGGGGAGGTCGCCGCTGTTTTGGGGCAGAATCCGGACCGCGTATTCAAGACGCTGGTGACAGTCGGCAAGTCGGGAAAAAACTATGTGTTTATGCTTCCGGTGAACGCCGAGCTTGATTTAAAAAAAGCGGCTGCGGCGGCGAGGGAGAAATCCGTTTCAATGCTTAAAAGCCGCGAGCTTCTGCCCCTTACCGGCTATGTGCATGGCGGATGCTCTCCCATCGGCATGAAAAAGCTTTTCAAGACTTTTATACACTCGTCCGCGCAGAATTTCGATTCGATTATTTTTAGCGGGGGGCGCATCGGCTGGCAGATTGAAACAAGCTTGGATGAAATTCAAAAGCTTGCGCCGTTTGTTCTTGCGGATATTGTTTGATGATGCCGAGTTTTTCTGTTCTGCAATAAAAACGCTTCCTGAATTTGGAAGCGTTTTGCATAAATTATCTTATGTCGAAAACTTGAACTTTAACTCCGAGGCGTTTTAAGCAATTTTCGTTGAAATCCAAATGGATTGGATGGTTCATATAGGCGTCGACATTTTCCTCTTTCATCGTTACGACGATTGCGCATGCAAAAGTGTCGTCGACAACGGGGCGCAGGCTCGGAACGGGAATTCCGCATACGAAATTTTCAGCAGTCCCAATTTCTTCAAGCTTTTTTGCGCCCGCCAAGACTTCCGCTTTGTCGGCGTCGTTTTTTGTTCTGAATATTACAACGTGGGTTATCATAGAATTTCCTTTTTTAAATGTTTGGAATTTAATCCGATTTTTTTAACGAGTAAAGTTTTTAATATAAATCTTGTAAGATAAAAGTTTTTTATTGGAGACCTTTTTGAAAAGCAGGCTTCATCTTGGGCAAAAGCCCAAGATTTGGACAAAAAGTTGAAGCGTCAAAATTCGCAGCTTGCGGAAATAGAATTGAGCGTCAAAGCAATATCCGAAAGTTTTGAAAAAGACAAAAAATTTCTTGAAAACGTAAACGGAGATTTGAAGTCGGCTGCCGAAATTTTTGCGTCGGCGCAAAAACGATTTGAATTTGCGGATAAAATAAACGCGAAATTAAACGATCTTGCGGCAAAAAATCCCGGAGACAGGTATCAGGACAGAAATTACGGCAATTATCTTTCAAACAATTATTTGAACGCGAAAGAGAAGTTTAAACTGGCGCAAAACCGCATTGCGCGCCTGCTTGTCGAATCCGATATCGCAAATCCCCGCATACGCGGAATTTCAAGCATGATGGCTCTTTCGCGCTCTTTTTTGAGCAGGGCGGAAGACGAAATCAACATAAACAGCGAAAATCTCGCGGCGCTTTCCTCCGAATACAAGGCTTTGGAGTCCGGCGCGTTTGAGAATTTGAAGGAGTTGAATTTGTCGGTTGAAAAGCTGCGCAGCGTGAAGATGAAGTTTTTGTCGGAATACATGAAGCTGCTTTCAATAATGGGTTCGCAGGACATGATATTTAAGGAAAATCCCAATATGAAAAATATCTATGTCGAGCATATCGGCAAAATGGGCGTAAAGCCCGATTGCGTCGCTTTTGAAGCCGCGCCTGCCAATGCTAATCCCTTTGGAAGCGCGTCCAATTCGGACGAAGTTGCAAGAAGCGCAAGCCATGACACCTTAAAAAAGGCAAAGACGCTTTCCTCTTCCGTAAAGTTTGACAATGTAAGGGTTGAATTTTTGGAAATAGGCAAAAATTTGTCGGACTTGACGAGGGAAATAGAGGAATCTTCAATGCTTTTAAACGCGGTTGCGGACGAGGCGGAAAGCACTATTGCAAGCATACGCGATTTGGAGGCCTCTGCAAAGGCGGTCTTGCAAAAATCCATAAGCCTTTCGACGAACGCCCAGCTTTTGAATTCGGATGTTGCGATTTATAAAAGCGAGCTTGCGGTGATTGCGGCGCAGTTTGAAGTTTCGGTATCCAACATAAAAACCATGCTTGGCAATTTCATTTCCGACTGCAATTTGTGTTCCGAAAAAACTTCGGAAATAGAAAATTTGCTTTCCGAGTAGGAAGGGCAGGGCATAAATCTTTGTTCTTTGAAAACCGCCTGAAAAAGGCGGTTTTTTATTGCCTTTAAAAAGAACGGATAGTCTGCATTTTATATCCTGCGGCTGTTTCTGCCATTAAGAATTAAGGCTTTTTTCATTTTTCGTTCCAAAATTTTTTTGCGGAAGCGATGGTTATGCCCCTTAAATTTATGTATCTGAATCTTAAAAGCGATTTGTCGCGGTGTCCCATTTCCGTCTGCAATTTGTCGAGATTTTGAAAGTATTTGAAATGATAGGAGGCAAACGTGTGCCTTAGAACGTCTTGCACCCATTTGTCTTTAAAGCCCGCCTCTTCGCGCACCGTTCTCCACCTCTTGTTCCAGTTTTTGGGGCAGATTGGCGTTTCTGAGCTTTTGCGGCATTTTTTCAAGATGCTTTGAAGGGGCAAATATATCGAAACGTGCCGCGCTCCGCCTGTCTTGCTGCTTTTGGGGGTTATTGTTATTACGTTTTCGGTAAAATCCACGTCTTTCCATTTCAGCCTTGCGACTTCGTGCGGGCGGATGCCTGCGTAAAGCATTATCGCAAAACCTGCGAGGCAGTCGGGATATTCGTTTGCGGATTTCATCAATTTTGAAATTTCGTCCAAGCCGAGCGGGCGTATTTCTTTTTCAAAAACTTTCTTTTTGCGTATCTTTTTTACGGGATTTTTTTCCGCCCAGTCGTTTTTTATGGCAAATTCAAACAGTCCGTGCAGCATTATGCGCGCCTTGTTGAACTGGCTTGGAGATTTGAATGCGCGTTCAAGGTATTTTTCGCATTTCTGCGTGTTAAGAAGCGACATTGGCATATTCGATATGTCTGTTTTTTTTATGATATACATGCCGAGCGATTTTATGTCGGAAACTGATTTTTTCCGCAGATGGATTTTGGATTTTAAGTATTCGGAAAGCGCGGATTTGAAGAGCTTGTTTTGCGGAGGCTTTTGGCATTGCCCTATCGCGTTTTCAATTATTTTTCGGCAGAATTGTTTTCTTTTAGCGGGGCTTTCGCAGTCGGGCGCATAATCCAAAATGTTTAGTATCATTCTTGCGGCGTCAATTAGCGATATGCCGCTGTCTTCAAGCAATTTATGGGCTGTTGTTATGTCTGGTTGCATTGCGTATTGCCAATACGGATGTCAAGAAATATCGGGATTTTGATGCGTTGGAGCGATATTTGATTGGACGTTCGTGCGAATATATTTGTTGAAGGAATTATAAGAAGCTAAACGATGGCAAGTTAATAAAATCAAAACAATCCGTATTGGCAATGTGCATATTTCCCGTATAAATCATCTGCGGTAAACACGTTGAGATTTTTAAAATTGAGGGTTTTTGCTAAAAAATGAATATGTTGAATTGGTATTCGGACGGATGTTTCGGAGCTTGGTTTCTCGGAGCTGCGACAGTCTGTCTGTGCCTTGCATGCATATTCTCTTTTTTATGTTTCAGATTTTACAAGTTGAATTTGTCGCCGTTGAAAATTCCGAAATCGGCAATAACAGCTTGTTCAAGATGTTTTCCGACATAGTTTGTTTTAATGGTAATCATTTTAGCGTTTTGCGCTTATTGTTTGATTTTCTTTATATAATTTTCTTCTTATAGTCATAAAACAGGCGGGAGCGGGCGAAAAGTCTTCTCCCGTCTTTTTTAATCATTCGCAGTTCTTTGCGCGCGCAGTTTGCGGCGCACAAAAATAAATGCAGATTTATGCGCTGATTTTTCTCAAAAAGTTAAATAATTGAGAAACAGTGTATGAAATGATAAAAAATCGGGTATTTGCAAGAATGAACTTTTGCAGGGCATTCTTGCGGAAAAATATCTTGACAGGCAATTTATGCGGGTATTAACTTCCTTGCTTTATATTTATTAAACGCCGTTCGGAATTGTTGCGCGCATTTTCCGAAAGGTTTTTATTCCAACTTTAAGATTTTATGAAACACACCATTTCCGCTTTGGTAGAAAATAAATTTGGCGTTCTCGCGAGGGTTGCGGGAATGTTTAGCGGCAGAGGTTTTAATATTGAAACTTTGA
>JAGBWO010000212.1 GCA_017629765.1 Opitutales bacterium
ACGCTGAAAAGACCCGCGCTTACCTGCGTTGTTCCACAGTTTATTATAAGTTTGCTTTTCTGACTCATTTTTTTTGGGAAGAGGGATATTGTAAATTCGGCGTTTGCCCTTGCAAACGCCAAGGGCAAACGCCTAAAATTAAAAGATTAACGCGTCTGCATGTATGTCGGAACAGGCTGCTTTGAAGAATTATATTCGTAGTCCTGAATATTGTATGCGCATTCGTTCAAAGGCTTGAAGACGCCGTCGTTTGCGGAAGACGAGCTTCCGATTTTTTCCTCAAGAGCTTCGAGGTCCTTCATGCTCTTTACATTTTTTGAAATTCTGTTTTTCAAATTGTCCGCAGTAAGGGGAATATCGGTTCCGCCCGCCGACAGCGAAATCTTGTACATATAAGGATCGCCCGTTATGCCGTAAACCGAATAGCTTTCCCACGGAATATAGAAAACTACGGAAGTTTTCTTCATCTTTTCGATGGCGAAAACCTTTGCCTTGGAGCGCATAAACTGGAATTTGCCCTTTTTGCTCCCGCCTGACTTCATGTCTTCATACGCAACCATAATTTCGACTTCGACATTTCGAACCCATTTGGATTTCGGGTTTTCGGGGTCTCCGGTCTTTGAAAAGAGGACGACTTCGCAACGAACCATATTGCCGCCCGCTCCGGCAACGTCGTTCTTTTTTATGGTAGAAAACTTAATGTCGCTCACTTCAACAGACTCTTTCTGAATCTTTGAAGCCTGCGCCAAAAGAGAAAAAGGCAGACAAATTAAAGCCAAAAATAAAAATCGCTTAAAGTTCATAGAAATTTACTTTATTCAAGATAGCGGCGGAACTTCAAGCCTTTTTTCTTTTTTCAGGAATTTTTTTTGAGAAATACGCAATTTTTTGACAGTAAAACGCTGTTTTTTTATAGAAAAACAACCAAAATGACCATTAAAACAAACGCGGCGGCAGTTTTATCTTGCAATAATCTCTTTTTGACAAAACCTTGTCTTTTTTAATTTTTATGGCAAACGAAACATTTAAAGACTTGGGGCTGTCCGAGCAAATTTTAAAAGCAGTGGCGCTTTTGGGCTATGAAAAGCCCTCCCCCATTCAACGCAAGGCCGTTCCCGAAATCCTGTCGGGCTCCGACATATTCGGCTGCGCGCAGACAGGCACGGGCAAAACCGCGGCATTTATGCTGCCCATACTGCAAAAAATATCCGACTCTTTCGGTTTCGTGGAAAGCGGGCATTTCCGCGCGTTAGTATTGGTTCCGACAAGAGAGCTTGCCGAACAGGTGGCGGAAAACGCTGTAAAATACGCCAAATTCACCGACATAAAAATATGCAAAATATACGGCGGCGTATCGCAAAACCAGCAAATACTCGCACTCGAAAAGGGTGTCGATATTCTTATTGCGACTCCCGGAAGGCTCATCGACCTCTTCCGCCAAAAAAAGCTAAGCTTTGCAAGCGTCGAATTTTTAGTCTTGGACGAAGCCGACAGAATGCTCGACATGGGTTTTATAAACGACATCCGCACGATTTGCGCAAAGCTTCCCGGAGACAGGCTTTCGATGCTGTTTTCGGCAACGCTTTCGCGCGAAGTCGAAGCCCTCGCATCGTCAATAGTGAAAAACCCCAAGCGCATTTCAATATCGCCCGAAAGCCCGACTGTCGAAAAAATAGACCAACAGGTATGCTTTGTTGAGCCGGATAGCAAAATCTCGCTTTTAAAATATCTGATAGAGCAAAAATTCAAAAGAGAGCCGGACTCAATCGCCCTCGTGTTCTGCCGGACAAAACACGGAGCGAACAAAGTCGCAAACAGGCTTGCGGGAAAAGCCTTCAACGCATCCGTTATACACGGGAACAAGTCGCAGTCGTCGCGCAAAAACGCGCTTGAAAGGTTTAAGAACCGCGAAAGCAGGGTCTTGGTTGCAACCGACATCGCCGCGCGCGGAATCGACGTAAAGGCAATGTCGCTTGTAATAAACTACGATCTTCCCGAAGAAGCCGAAACATATGTCCATAGAATTGGAAGAACCGCAAGGGCGGAAGCCGAAGGGCAGGCATTTTCCCTCTGCTCTTCAAACGAAGTTCCGCTCCTTCGCGCGATAGAACGCTGCATAAGAAAATCAATTCCCGAAGCCGCCGACAATCCGTTCCACAGTCGCGAGGCAATGGAGCTTATGCATTCAAACAAAAAGCTTGTTTACAAAAGGCAGCCAAAAAATCCCAGGCATTCTCCTCAATCCAATGCAAGGGAATTTGACGCCGACGGCTACGGAATTTCCGAAAAAGATGCCAAAGCTTTCAATAAGTCCGCCATAGACAAATTTTCAAAGGCGCATCCTCAAAAGGCGCAAAGCAAAACTTCTCAGCAGAAGAAACATTTTACAGGCAAGCCCCAGCTTCCGCATTCCACGAAAAAAATCAAGCCGAAGGGCAGAATAGCCTGGGCATTCTCCCGTGAAAAAAACGGAATAAAACGGGCGGAAAAAAAGATAAAATCTTTTAGATGAATTAGGGCTGCGCTTCCGAAAAGTATTTTTTCCGCCCTCGCCCTCCATCTTGGTTTCGGCGTCAACTCGCGGACGTAAGTCCGCCACGTTCGCCTAAACACAAGAGCATCGGGCGTTTATTCCGTTTTTTCTCACCCACAACCTATCAAGCAACCCAACGAAAAGATAGAGCTAACGCATCCGTAAGAAAAGTTTTAATGCTATTGTTTTATAAGAAAAACAGAAGAATATAAGAACCATACTTTACATAAATAGCTTTACCTAAGACTAAAAAAACGAGCGTAGCGAGTTTAAATAAGCTGTTTGATAGGTGGGGATTTTGGGGACGTAAAAAACGGAATAAATGCGCGATGAGTATATCCCAAAAAGTTTTCTTCAAAAACATTTTGGGAACCCTGTCTGTTGAGCTTTTACGAGCGTCGGCGGACTTACGTCCGCAAGTCGAAGTAAAAGCCAACATGGAGCGCAAGACCACGCTTGTGTGGGTAGCTTTGCCGAATAGCAAAGAGCCGAACGCAGTGAGTGCCGAGACATTTGCGAATGCAAATGCGAGTACAACTTCGTACTGCCCCCTGAGCAAAACCAACATGGAGC
>JAGBWO010000213.1 GCA_017629765.1 Opitutales bacterium
AAAACGCGCCGCAAATTTCGAGGAAGTCCCTTACGGCTTTTCTTTGGAAATGGCGATGGATGAAGCCACGAGATGCTTGCGCTGTCCAAAACCGCGGTGCGTCGCGGCTTGTCCTGTCAATATACGCATACCGGATTTCATTGATTCGATAGCAAACGGAAATATTCAGGAAGCCGCAATAAAGCTTAAAAAGCAGAGTGCGCTTTCGGCCGTTTGCGGAAGAGTATGCCCGCAGGAATTGCAATGCGAAGGCTCGTGCGTATTGGGCATAAAGGGAAAACCTGTTGCAATCGGCTCCTTGGAGCGTTTCGCGGCGGACTACGTTCGCCAAAACAATCTCGAAAAAATTCCGGAAAAAGCCGCCCCGACGGGCAAGAGAGTCGCAATCATCGGATGTGGTCCCGCAGGTATAACGGCAGCTCTTGACACTGCTTTGGCGGGTCATGAAGTTGAAATTTTCGAGGGCTTGCATTTCCCCGGCGGCGTGCTTATGTACGGTATTCCGCAATTCCGCCTTCCGAAGGAAATCGTGCTCCACGAAGTCAATACTTTGAAAAGCTTGGGCGTAAAAATACACTTAAACCATCTCATCGGAAAGATGCAGACTGTCGACGAGCTTTTGGCAAACGGTTTCGACGCGGTATTTATCGGTTCGGGTGCCGGCTTGCCTAACTTTATGGGTATTCCCGGCGAAAACAGCGTAGGCGTATTTTCGGCAAACGAATTTTTGACCCGCTTTAACCTTATGAAAGCCTACGCGTTTCCGACCTACGGAACGACTCCGATTAAGGCAAAGCACATCGTCACAATCGGCGGAGGCAATGTCGCAATGGACTCCGCGAGGACCGCGCTTAGAGCAGGGGCGAAGTCAACCCTCGTATATCGCAGAGCGCGCGAGCAGATGCCTGCGCGCGCCGAAGAAGTCCACCATGCGGAACAGGAAGGCGTCAACTTCCAGCTTTTGACTGCGCCAAAGCGCGTTGTGGCCGACGAAAACGGCAGGGTTATCGGTCTTGAATGCACTAAGATGGAGCTTGGCGAACCCGATGCTTCGGGGCGCAGGGGCGTTCAAGAAATTCCGAACAGCGAATTTGTGATTGATTGCGATGCCATTGTCGTTTCAATCGGCAATCGTCCCAATCCTCTGATTCCGATGACTTGCAAAAATTTGAAGACGACCAAAAAGGGAACCTTGGAAATAAATCCAAATACATTGGAAACTTCAATGAAGGGCGTGTTTGCGGGCGGCGACGTTGTAAGCGGCGCGGCGACCGTAATCAGCGCGATGGGGAAGGCGAAAAAGGCGGCTGAAAGCATTAATAAATATTTGCGCGGAGAACCTCTGGAACCCGCGCAGGAATAGATGAAAAAAGTCTTAATTTCAAACGACGACGGAATTTTATCCCCATTCTTAAACCGCTTCATAGAAGCGTTTGAGGAGGTTTCGGACGAAATTTTGGTCGTCGTTCCCGCGTCCGAGCAAAGCTGGATTGGCAGGGCTTACAGCAGGCATAGAGCTTTGACGCTTTCGGAACGAAAATCCGATTTCAAAAAGACAAAAATATACACTGTCGACGGAACTCCGAGCGACTGCGTAAATATTGCCTTGGGCTGTTTGTGCGCGGATTGCGCCCCGGACGCGGTGGTTTCCGGCATAAACATAGGGCAGAACTTGGGGCTTCCGCTTTTGTGGAGCTCGGGTACGTTTTCGGCGGCGGCGGAGGCGGCGGGAGCGGGCGTAATGGCGGTTGCGGCCTCTTTGCAGCTTGCAAACGAATTTTACGAGGCGTGCAGGATTAACCATCAAACTCCCCCTAAAAAGCTTGACGATATTTTGCGCTCTGCTTGCGCCCATTGCGCGAATTTCGTGCGCGAAAGGTTTGAATGCAAAGATGTGCGTTTGGGGAGCGTTTTTAACATAAATTATCCCTCCGAATATTCGCCGTCAACTTCGTTTGTTGAATGCGAGCCGGCTTCGGTCAAAATCCTTCCGTTTTACAAACAAGACGCGGACGGAAAATTTTCGTTTAAATACGCGATAGACAAGGGCAGGTCCGCCGGGGGAATGCAAACCGACATAGACTGCTTGAAAAGCGGCGTTGCGTGCTATTCGTCAATTCGCGTAAGGCCATGACTGCCATTGAGGGAAAATGAAAATCTTTAAACGGTTTTTGGATTTGATTTTTCCGCGTCATTGCATTGTTTGCGGAAGGGAAAATCCTGACGGCGAATTCAAATATTTGTGCGAAGAATGCGCCGATAAGCCTTTTATAACCCAGGTTGAACGGTGCAAACGCTGCGCCGAAATCGTGAGCTTGCCGTGCGGTGTTTGCGCAAAGTGCGCTTCCGACGAGCTTTATTTTGAAAAATCGCTTGTCGTATGCGAATATGCGGATGCAGGGCGCAGTTTGGTTTTGGAGTTAAAGTACCACGGCGGAGTTTATGTCGCCGACGATATGGCGCGCCTATTGGGCAGGGTTAAAAATTTCAGGGAATATTTTATGGATGCCGTTTTGGTTCCTGCCCCGCTTCATTCAAAAAGAATGCGAAAGCGCGCCTACAATCAAAGCGAGGTTTTGTGCGGGGCGGTTGCCAAGCTTTATCCGGAGCTTAATTTGAGAGTCGAAAACCTGCTTTTGCGCAAAAAATTCACTCCGACGCAGACTGCTCTTTCAAAAAATGAGAGAATAGAGAATGTGCGCGGAGCCTTTGCGGTTAAAGGCGGCTTGAATATTTCAAAAAACGCAAAAATCATAGTGGCGGACGATGTCATGACAAGCGGGGCTACGCTGAACGAATGCGCGAAGACGCTAAGGCGGGCGGGTTTTGAAAACGTTTCGGCTTTTGCGTTTGCAAGAAGGTCTTAAAATTGGTTTGCCCTCTTGGTGGAAATGGATTTTCATAAAATTATGAAGTTTTTTAAAGAGACGTTTTTTATTGTTTTGCCTTTCGCTTTTTTCGGATGCGCGTCCGAAAAAAATTTGAATTTGGAGAAAAATCAGACTTCCTGCAAAATCGGCGACACAATCGTTATTTCATTGCCGGCGTATCAGTCTGCGGGCGCGGATTGGAGCATCGTAAATTACAGCGATAAATTTTTGAAGGTTAAGTCGCGCGGCGTTAAAAAGTCATGCCCGGTTTTCGGGGGCGGAGAAAATACGGAAATTTCATTTGAAGCTGTGAAGGAGGGGCGCGCCGAAATAAAACTCGGCTATTTTAAAAGCGGGGCAAACGTATACACCGAAACGCAGGATTTTCTGGTGGACATAGAATACGCCCATCCGTCCAAATTAAAATCTTTTTGACTTGTTTTTTGCGATTTTGCGCCTGTCGTAAAAGTACATTTGCAGGGCGTTATACATATTGTGCCAAAGAACGTAAAAAGTCGGTCCAAGCGAAACAAGGGCGGCGTTTTCGCCGCCGAATACGAGAGCCAAAAATATGGTAAGCGTCGTGTTCTTTTGCCCGAGAACCTGGCTCGACTCCCTCGCGTGGCGTCTTGGCGATATTTTTCTGCCGAGCCAAAAATTCATCGCGCAAATCAAAAGCGATATCAGCGCGATTTCTATCGAAGACGTCCACGATATGTCCGGCCTGCTTTCAAAAAACTCTGTGGCGTTTGAGGCAATCACAAACAGGGTGGAGCACCAGAGGCCGAAGTTGAACATTCTGAACCGAAGCGCAATGTTGCGGGCGTTGCGGCATGTCTTGCGGACGATTGCGGCAAGCAAAACAGGAATGCCTATCAGCATCAAAAGCTGGAGCAGTACTTTAAGCGCAAAATCAAAGCTTCCGTTGCCGCTTATGAAAGGCAGACGGGCTATTAAAATGAGGTCTATGAATATGTTGGTTATGGCGCACC
>JAGBWO010000214.1 GCA_017629765.1 Opitutales bacterium
CCATAGCCGTACGATGCTCCGTATCCGTATGACGAGTTTGAGCCTCCTCCGTTTGAAAAAGATGAAACAACCTTTTTCTTCACGATTTTTTTAGGCGCATTGTTTTGTTGGGGTTGCGCGTCTTTTTGTTCTTCGCTCATTTTTATAAATTCTTGTTGTGTTTTATGTTATGAGAATTTCTTGCTATATTATGTCTTCCTTGACTTCGATGATGTCGCCATTTTTTATTGGGAAGTCGGGAGCCTGGTCTGTAAGAATTTCCCTAACGTTTATTGTAAAAAGTTCCTCTTTGCCGTTTTCAAGCTTGCGCTTTACCAAAACCGCGCGGCGGTTTGCCCTCGGCGAGAAGCCGTTGCAGCCCGCAATTACTCTTGTAATCGTCATTTTATCCGCCTCTTCGCGCGGAAATTCGTATTCGCAGGGGCGCGCTACAAAACCCAAAACATAGCAGCTTTGCTTGGCGTATTCGCGTATGAAGAGCGAGACTTGCGGTTTTTGCAAATAATCTTTTTCGTAAAGCTCGGTAATTTTTTGTTGGGCCTCAATCAGTGTCAAGCCTGCGATTTGCACTTTGCCGATAAGCGGCAGGATAATCGTGCCGTCCGAGACGATTCTTGCGTCTATATTTGATAATTCGGGCTCTTGAAATACGCTCATTTGAATCACGTCCATCGGGCGCAATTTATATGAAGCCGAAGTTTGCTTGGCGTACAGCGACTGGGCAAAAATTGCGCCGGCAAACAATAAGATTATAGTAAAGTATTTTTTCATAAATCAGTTTCCATAAAATAGAAAACAGGCGCTGTTTTCAAGTAAAATTTCTTTTCCATGCAAATTGCGGGCTTAATTTTCCCATATATGGAAAACAAAAAAAAGCGGCAGTTTGTATTTTGCCGCTTTTTTTAAATTAAAAAGTGTGTTTTACTTTAAATTCAGCTGCTTTACCAAAGCGTCGAATCCGGCTTCGTTTGAGATTGCCAATTCGGAAAGCTGCTTTCTGTCAAGCTCGATGTTTGCATTCTTCAATGCTGCGATGAATATGCTGTATTTCAATCCGCGCATGCGGCATGCGGCATTTATTCTGGCAATCCAGAGCTTGCGGAATTCGCGCCTGCGGACTCTGCGGTCGCGATAGGCGTAAACGCCTGCGTGCATCTGCGCGTCTTTCGCGAATTTATAGAGGCGGCTCTTGTTGCCGAAATAGCCTCTTGTTGATTTCAAAACACGCACTCTTCTTGCGCGCGTTTGAACTGCATTTGTTACTCTTGGCATGTTTTATTCTTTCCTTTTTTTAATGGTCTGGGGGTCGCCTTTGCACCCTTTCGACGCTATTTTTACTGTGCCTCAATAGAATTATGCAAAGGGCATTGCGGCCTTCATGTTTGCCGCTACGCCTTCCGCAACTTTCTTGTCGTGGCCCGCAACGCGCTTTTGCTTTACAGATTTGCTGCGGAGCAAGTGGCGCTTGCCGGGGCTGCGGCGGAGAAGTTTACCGCCTGCCGTCAACTTGAAGCGTTTTGATATTGATTTTTTTGTCTTTTGCATTTTTCCCTTTAATTAGAAAACTCATAAATAAAGAGTTTTGATTGCCGGCTGTAAAGCTTTTTTTGCAATTTTTTTTGCGAGCGGTCTGTTTCGGAAGTTTTTTTGTCAAAAGAGCGATTCCCTCGACCATTGTTTCGAAGCGGAAGATTTTTCGCCTTCGCTTCCCGCAATTCGTTCGAGGCGCCTGATTGAACCCAGATTGAAGACGTTTTTGTAGCCGAGTTTTTGAAGCTTTGCCCTCGCTTTTTCGGCGCGGACGCCCTTTTTGCAGTAAACGCCTATTTTTGCGTCTTTTGGAATATCGTATTCGGCGATTTCTTCTTCGATAACGTCAACAGGCATTGATATTGCGCCGCTTACATGGCTTTCGGAAAACTCTTCCGGCGTGCGGACGTCGATTATCACTTCGCATCCGCAGCGTTCCATGATTTTTTCGTTCGGTATTGTTGAGGCGCATCCCGCGAAAATAATTGCCGAGAGCGCGGACAGGAAGATTATGCATATGTTTTTCATAAAGGCATTATGACAAATCGTATGGGTCGATGTCGAGAAGTTCTTGTATTTCTTCGTCAAATTTAAAGTTTTGGCGCAGGGCGTTCAGTTTTTTCGAGACTGCCGTTATTGACGGGCAGAAGTACCAAATCTGCCATCTGTAAAAATCTTCGACCTTTTCTATCGGGGCGGGAACGGGGCCGCGTATTTGGCAGATTTCGCCGATTTCTTTTTCGGCGGCCTGCGCCCACTGTTCCGTGTAATATTCGAGCTTTTTCAGGGAACGGCTTTTGAATATGTGGCGGATTAGCTTTGTTGCGGGAGGGTAGTGGTATTCTATTCGCGCTGAAAGCTCCTCTTCAAGGAAGGACTCCATGTCGCTTGTCTTGGCGTATTGTATTGGAGGGGCTTCGGGCGTTCTGGTTTGTATTATCACTTCTCCCTGCGCGTCGCCCCTGCCGGCTCTTCCCGCAACTTGGACTATCAGCTGGTAGGTGTGTTCCGACGCCCTGAAATCGGGAATATGCAAACTGATGTCGGCATTCACTACCCCCACAAGGGTTACTCTTGGGAAGTCGAGGCCTTTGGCTATCATTTGGGTTCCTATCAGGATGTCGATGTTTCCGCGCCTGAAATCCGCAAGCACCCTGCGGTAGTCGTCTTTTTTCCTCATTGTGTCGGCGTCCATTCTGCCGATTTTTGCCTGCGGAATGATTGCGTTCAAGGCTTCTTCGATTTTTTTGGTGCCGAAAGAGTGCCATTTCGCATTTTTAGAGCCGCATTTGGAGCATGAAGACGGGGCGGGCTTTTGGTAGCCGCACATGTGGCATTTTACAATGTTTTCGCTTCTGTGCCATGTCATTGAAATGGAGCAGTGGGGGCATTCTTCGACATGCCCGCAGTCGGGGCATTCGTAAACTTTGGAATACCCGCGCCTGTTTAGAAAAAGCATTGACTGTTCGCCGTTTTCAAATCTTTCGTAAAGCTTGTTTATCAGCATATTTGAAAGAAGCGTGTTCGGCTTTTCGTACTTCATGTCCACAATCTTGATTTTCGGCATTTGCGCGCCGTCTATTCTCGAGATTATTTTGCTTTGAGAATACTTTTTTTGGCGGACGTTGTAAAGTGTTTCAAGCGACGGGGTCGCGGAGCCGAGCACGCAGACGGAGTTGGACAGGTGCGCGCGCATCACTGCGGCGTCCCTTCCGTTGTAGCGCGGGTTTTTATCCTGCTTGTACGCGCCGTCGTGCTCTTCGTCAACTATGATTAAGTCGGGGTTTTCGATTGGGGCGAACACGCAGGAGC
>JAGBWO010000215.1 GCA_017629765.1 Opitutales bacterium
CGGTATCAAAACCAACCAAATTGCCTTCGTCGTCCCTTACGAACTCCAATTTGCCGTATTCGTTGCGGATGGGGATTGGTTCCCCGTTTTGAAGCCCGACTCCGAGCGTGTAAATTTTTATTCCCTTTTCTTTTGAGGCTTTTTCGGCCCTTTTTACGCCCGACTGCTCGAGCTCTTCGCCGTCGCTTATAAGGATGAGTATTTTTTGGTTTTTAGAGTCGGCAAAGGCGGAATCGGCTTCGTCGATTGCGCTTGCGATGTTTGTGCCGCCGCGCTGGATTATGTTCGTGTCGAGAGCGTCGAGAGACATTCTGAATGCGCCGTAGTCGAGAGTTATCGGGCATTGCAAAAACGCCTGTCCGCTGAACGCCACAAGGCCTATTCTGTCTCCGCGGAGCCTTTCCACGATGTCGTTTATTGCAAGCTTTGCGCGTTCAAGGCGGTTGGGCTTGATGTCTTCGGCAAGCATGCTTTTGGATGTGTCTACGGCGAAAATAATGTCGACGCCCATGCGTTTTTCTTCCGTCCATTTGTATCCCCATTGGGGGCGGGCGAGGGCGAGCATCATAAGGGAAATTGCAGAGGCAAACAGGATTGTTTTTGCGAATACTTTTACGCCGCTTACATTTTGGCTTAGGGCGGGCAGAATTTCCTTTGAGGCGAATTGGGCGAGGATGTTTTTCTTTTTGTTTTTGAAATACGCGGCCGCCGCAACCGCTCCGAAAAACAGGGCGACAGCCAAAAGAGCTATAACTGGATATTGAATAGTCATGGCAAAGTCCTAAATCTGGTGTTCGCAAGCAGGCGTTCGAGCATAAGCAGGGCGAGCGCGAGGATTAGCGGATAGGCGAACAATTCGTTGTATTCCGTAAAGTTGTGGATTTTAACTTTCGTCTTTTCAAGGGAGTCTATTTGGTTGTATATGGACTGCAAATTTTTATAGTCCGAGGCGCGGTAGAATTTTCCGCCGGTGATTTCCGCGATTTTTTTAAGAGAAGCTTCGTCTATCTGGCTTATGCCATGGCCTGCAATTTGCGGATTGCCGAATTTGTTGCGTATAATTCTGCCGTTTTCGTCCGCCGCCGCGTAGGGTATGCGTCCGCTTTTGCCTGCGGCAATGATGTAAATTTTGGTGTCGAAGCTCGCGGCGGCTTCGGCGGCGGCTATGGGGGATATTTTGCCCGCGTTGTTGTCGCCGTCGGTAAGGAGGATTATGACGCGGCTTTTGGCGTCTTTTAAGTCCCTTAGCCTGTTTACGCTCGTTGCTATTGCGGAGCCTATTGCCGTGCTTGAGCCGTCTATCGAGCCGATTTCAACTCTTGCTATGTTTTGCAAAAGCCAGTCGTGGTTTAAGGTAAGAGGCGAAACGACGAATGTGTTCGAGGCGAAAATGGTCA
The DNA here is from genome assembly GCA_017629765.1 of Opitutales bacterium. Classification (GTDB taxonomy): domain Bacteria; phylum Verrucomicrobiota; class Verrucomicrobiia; order Opitutales; family Intestinicryptomonadaceae; genus Intestinicryptomonas. The sequence goes on from JAGBWO010000215.1 coordinate 1,398, forward strand.
TTCCTATTCTGTCGTTTGGGCGTTTTTTTATGAACTGCTCAATAACTTTCTTAACCGCGTCAAGGCGCGTTTGAAGCTCCGCGCGGTTTTCCGACAGGTCGAGGGCCGCCATTGAGCCAGAAACGTCAACCGCCAAAACAATGTCTATGCCGCTTTCCTCCCTTTCCGTGTAGCCTTTGCCAAGTCTCGGGCGGGCAAGCGCGACAATCAAAAGCGCGATTGCAAGCAGCCTTAAAAACATCAAAATTGCGCCGGCTTTGCTGCGCTTGAATTTTGCGACGTTTTTTGCAATCGCAACGCTTGAAAACAAAATGGAGCCGCTCTTGCCGGTTCTGCCTTTTAACAGGGCGAGCAGCGGCACCGCGAGCAATAGCCATAAAAATTCGGGATTTGAAAAGTCGAAATTCATTTTTTTGCAGCGTTTATTTTAGCGTCTTGGCTTTCAACGAAATTCAGGGCGAGGGTTGACATTTTTGC
>JAGBWO010000216.1 GCA_017629765.1 Opitutales bacterium
CGAAAGAAGTTTTTGCGGAAATGTTCGCAACATCCAAGTCCGCAAGCCAAATCGTAAAGGAAAAGGGCTTGGAGCAGAACAGCGACGCGGGCGAGCTTGAAGGCTTCTGCAAAGACGCAATCGCGGCAAACCCGAAGGCGGTCGGCGAATTCAAGGCGGGCAACGCGAAGGCTTTGAACGCCTTGGTGGGTCCGGTGATGAAAGCTTCCAAGGGCAAGGCTAATCCCGCAATGCTGATGTCAATATTCAAAAAACTTTTGTCCGAATGATTCTTACGAATTTAGTGTTTTTTACAATCGCGCTGCTTCTTTTGATGTTTGCGGCGGATACTTGGCTCGACGCATTAAACGCAAGGGAAGTCCGCGCAAACCGCGCGTCCGTTCCCGAAGCTTTTGCGGAAATCATCGACGAAGCCGACTATCAAAAGAGCGCCAGATACACTCTCGACAAAATTTCCTATTCGATTTACGAAAGGCTGTTCGGGCTTTTATTGATTGTCGCGGTTTTGATTTTCGGCGTTTATCCGATTTTGTTTAAGTTTTTCATCGGAGTTTTCGGGGGCGGAGTTTGGGCGCAGTCGGCGGCACTTTTGCTTTCCGCCATCATATTAAGCTTGTTTTCTCTGCCGTTTGACTGGTACGAACAGTTTGTGCTCGAACAAAAGTACGGCTTCAACAAATCCACGACTTCGCTTTGGATTGCCGACAAGTTTAAGGAAACCGCAATTTCCCTCGCGATAGGGATACCGCTTTTGGCGCTTCTTTTGTGGTTCTTCGGGGCAATGCCGAACACTTGGTGGATTCTTGGTTTTTGCGTGATTGCGGTTTTTCAAATCGCAATGCTCGTAATTTACCCCAGAGTAATTCTGCCGCTTTTTAACAAGCTTTCCGAGCTTGAAGAGGGAGAGCTTAAAACGCGCCTTTTAAATATGGCGGACAGGGCCGGCTTTAAGGCGGGCGCAATTTATGTAATCGACGGCAGCAAGCGCAGCAGCCATTCCAACGCATTCTTCACGGGCTTTGGCAAGTTCAGAAAAATCATACTTTTCGACACCTTGATTAACCAGCTTTCACCCGAGCAAATCGAAGCCGTATTGGCGCACGAAATCGGGCATTACAAGCGCGGGCATATTCCGAAAATGATTATTTCAAACTTCGTGATGATGTTTGCGGGCTTGGGTATGATTGCATATTTCGCGAAATGCGACTGGTTTTACAAAGGATTCGGCTTTGACATTTCAGACGGGATGGCGGCGGCTCTTTTGATATTTTTAATCGTGGTCTCTCCCATAAATTTTTGGCTGACTCCCGTAAAAAACGCAGTTTCGCGCAGGTATGAATATCAGGCGGACGCTTTTGCAAAAAAAGTTTGCGGCGGGGAAAAGCCGCTCGTGGAGGCTCTTCGCAAACTGCATACAAAGAATTTGAGCAACTTGACGCCCCACAGGCTCTATTCGGCGTTCCATTATTCCCATCCGACTTTGATTGAGCGCGAAAGGGCTTTGAAGTCCGGCTGACCAAAAAGCCGTCGGGCTCTTTTTTGTCTTGCGGCTTTTTGGCGTTATGGTAGATTTAAAATCGCAAACTTTGCTTTATGGCTAAATTGACGGACATAGCTGAATTCATAAATTCGTATTTGAGGGTCGACGCGTTTAAGGATTTCCCCGGCTCGTATAACGGCGTTCAATTTGAAAATTCGGGCGAAGTTTCAAAAATAGCGGCAGCGGTCGATTGCGGAATCGCGGAGGTAAGGGCGGCGAGGGAAATCGGCGCCGACTTGCTCTTGGTTCATCACGGAATGTTTTGGACTCCGCCGATGCCGGTGGTAAAGTCGAATTACGAGAAGGTAAAAACTCTTGTTGAGGGCGACATTGCGGTGTACTCCTGCCATTTGCCGCTCGACGCGCACAGGCAAATCGGCAATTCGGCGCTCATTGCAAAAAGCCTTGGGCTTGAAATCGTCGGGGGATGCTTCAATTTGGACGGCGAGGACATTGCGGTCGTTGCAAAACTTGGAGGTCTTGGGCGCGCGGAGCTTGCGAAAAGGCTCAAAGAACTTTTTCCGCACACCTACAAGGGGTTTGAATTCGGATCTGAGAATCCGAAGGAAATCGTAATCTGTTCGGGGAGCGGCTCGACCTCCGTTTTGCATCTTTTGGACGAGGGGTTCGACACTCTTGTTTGCGGAGAGTTGAAGCAGGGACAGTATGTCTACGCCCAGGAAAGCAAAATAAACGTGTATCCCTGCGGGCATTACGCTACGGAATGTTGCGGAATAAAGGCTTTGGCGGAATTGGTTTCGGAAAAATTCTCCATTGAATATGAATTTATAAAATCTCAAAATCCTCTTTAAAATGAAAAAAATAGCATTGATAAACGGCGCAAATTTAAACCGGCTCGGCGTTCGCGAACCTGAAATTTACGGAAGCGCAACCCTTAAAGATTTGGAAAATTCCGTTGTTTTGCTCGGAAAAGAGCTGGGGGTTGAAGTCGCGTGTTTTCAGTCGAACATCGAGGGTGAAATTCTGAATAAGATTGCGGAATTTGCCGACGGCGGCTTTGACGGGGCGATAATAAACCCCGGCGCGTTTACGCATACCAGCGTCGCTTTGCGCGACGCCATTGCGGGGTCGGGTTTGAAGTTTGTGGAAGTCCATATTTCAAACATTCACAAGCGCGAGGATTTCCGCCATAATTCGCTTACCGCCGCCGTTTGCGAAGCCCAAATTTGCGGCATGGGTTTTGAAGGCTATTTGGCTGCTCTTAGATTTCTTGTAAAGTAAAGCCAATGCCTGCTTTCATCGACTTTGAAAAAGAGTTAAACAAAGACCAGTACGCGGCAGTATCCGCGCCTGCCGATGTCCCCGCATTGGTGCTTGCGGGCGCGGGTTCCGGCAAGACGCGCACGCTTACTTACAGGGTGGCGCATTTTGTCAGGGAGTGCGGTATCTATCCGCAGGAGCTTTTGCTTTTGACTTTCACAAACAAGGCGGCAAACCAGATGCTTGAAAGGGTAAACGCTCTCACCGGCGTTGAGACTTGGAAATTTTGGGGCGGAACTTTCCATTCGATAGGCAATAAATTTTTGCGAAAGGAAGGGGAGGCAATCGGCATTAAGCCCGATTTTACTATCGCCGACGCGGAGGATTCCGAAAAGCTCTTAAAGCATTGCGTCGAGGAAGTTTCGCCCAATTTTTTCAAGAAAAAGGAAAACCCGAGGGCTTCGCTTTTAAAGGAAATCATAAGCTATTCTCGCAATACCTGCATGCCCGTTGAAACGGCGATGCGCGAGAGGTTCCAATGGCTTGAAACTCCGCCTGAGGATATTGAAAAAATCGCAAAAGCCTATGAAAAACGCCGCAGGGACGGCTTGATTTGCGATTTTGACGACCTTCTTGAATTATGGCATAAGCTCCTTTTGGAAGCTCCCTCCGTTTGCGAGCGTTATGGCGCGCGCTTTAAAAACGTGCTGGTTGACGAATATCAGGATACAAACACGCTTCAATGCAAAATATTGGATTTGCTTTGCAAGTCGGGCAGGATAAGCGCGGTCGGAGACGACGCCCAGTGCATTTACTCTTGGCGCGGGGCGAATATCGAAAATATTTTGAACTTCAAAAAACGCTATCCCAACGGCTCTATTTACAAAGTCGGCTTGAATTACCGCAGTACTCCGCAAATCCTCAATTTTGCAAACAGCATTCTTGAGGGCTTCGAGGCGGGCGAGGAGTTTAAGAAGAATCTTACGGCGTCGCGCGCGGACGCGCATAAGCCCGTTGTCATACGCGCAATGGATTCGCAGTCGCAGGCGCGTTTGGTTGCCGACTATATAGAGGAGCTTACGCGCGGGGCGAATCCGCCGTATAAGCTTTCAGACATCGCAATCTTGTACCGCGCCCATTTTCAGGCTATGGATATGCAGCTTCAAATGCAGTACCGAAACATTCCGTTTGCCATTACGAGCGGGCTGAAATTCTTTGAGCAGGCGCACATAAAAGACGCGGTTTCGCAAATCAAGTTTGCCGCCAACCCGAGAGACTTCATATCGTTTGCGAGGTTTATAAAGTTTCTTCCGAAAATCGGCGACAAGACCGCGCAAAAGATTTATGAAAAAGCCGTCTCCATCGCCGAAAAATCGAACACTTCCATTGTCGAGGCTATGGCGGCAAAGGAGGTTTTAGCGAAAGTTCCCGAGGTTGCGCGTTCTATTTTCCCGAGCGTTGCGGCAGGGCTTTTGGACGTGAGCCTTGCAGTCAGAAAGGCGCGCGCGCAAAATCTTCCCGCCGCCGACTTGTTTGAAAAGAGCGTTCCTGCTATGAAGCCCAAGGACATGGTAAGAGCCGTTTGCGATTCCTGGTATTTGGATTGCATGAAAAACACCTATGACGACTGGCAGGACAGGGTGAAGGATTTCGACTCCCTCTACGAATACGCTTCGCGCTTTCCCGATATAGACATGTTTTTGGCGAGCGCGTCTTTGGAAATTTCGGAGGGAGCGGGGCGCGACGAAAAGCAGGCATTCGGAGACAGGGCAAGCCTTATGACCGTGCATCAGGCTAAGGGATTGGAATTTCCCGTAGTGTTCATAATAGGCGCCGCGGAGGGAATGTTTCCGCTTGAAAGGTGCATCGAAGAGGGCGATGTGGAAGAGGAGCGCAGGCTCTTTTATGTAGCAAGCACGCGCGCGAAAGACCTGCTTGTCATAACATATCCGAGGATTACTTTCGGCAAGGGGCATTCGGATTTGCGCGAGCCAAGCCGTTTTTGGTACGGCGTCGGCAGTGATTTATATGAAAGAAATTATTGACGAAATATTAAAAAAAACTTACAACAAAAAAAGAAAAATCAATCGAAAGCAATTTTATGTCGTTAATTAACAGATTGTCCGCAAGACTTCAAAACCACCCCAAGAGGGTCGTTTTCCCCGAAGGCGAAGACGCGAGGATTATAAAGGCTGCGCGAATGTTCGCAACTCGCCGTCTGGGCGTTCCGATTTTAATCGGAAGCCGCCCTAAAATCGAAGAACAGGCGAAAAATATGGAGCTTCCTCTCGAAGGAATCCGCATATTGGAAATCGATAAAAGCGACGATTTCGGAGATTTGCTGAAAATTCTCAAAGGTATGCCGAAGTTCAG
>JAGBWO010000217.1 GCA_017629765.1 Opitutales bacterium
CCACAAGCAGGGGAACTGTCGGCATCGAAGTCCCTAATTTGGTGCGCCAAAACGTGTCGATGCGCGAGATTATAGAGTCGCGGGAGTGGAACGAAAGCAAGGCGTCCATCCCTGTTGTCTTGGGTAAAGACGTTACGGGAAAGCCCGTTGTTTTGGATTTGGCAAAGATGCCGCACGCTCTCATTGCGGGATCCACGGGCAGCGGCAAGAGCGTATGCATAAATGTGATAGTGGCTTCCCTGCTTTACAAATGCACTCCCGACGATTTGCGCTTTGTGATGGTCGATCCGAAAGTTGTCGAGCTTCAAGTTTACAATTCCTTGCCCCATATGCTCGTTCCCGTCGTGACAGACCCCAAAAAGGTTCCGACAGCCTTGAACTGGCTTGTAAAAGAGATGATGAAGCGGTACAAGATTTTCGAGAAAGTCGGCGTGAAAAACATAATCGGCTTCAATGCGAAAATATTGAAGGACAAAGAGGAGCAGGAGCGCGCAAAAGAGCTCGAAGCAGAGCAGACTCCCGAAGAGCGTGTAATGAGCATGAACGCAATGGAAAACGATTTGGACGGAGACGGCGACGAAATTGAAATTCCGAAAAAGAAAATGCCGTACATCGTTTGCATAATCGACGAGCTTGCGGACATGATGATGGTTGCGGGCAAGGAAGTTGAAGGGCTAATAGCGCGTCTTACCCAGCTTGCCCGCGCGGCGGGAATTCATTTGCTTGTTGCGACCCAGCGTCCGTCAGTCGATGTCGTAACAGGGCTTATCAAGGCGAATTTGCCGACCAGAATCGGTTTCAGGGTGGCGTCCGCAACCGACAGCCGCACGATTTTGGATTCAAAAGGCGCCGAAACTCTCATCGGGTGGGGCGACATGCTTTTCATCCCGCCCGGCTCTTCCGATTTAATAAGGGCGCAGGGCGCGTTTATGTCGGAGGGCGAAATTGAAAAAATCGTTGAGGCTGTTGCGGAAAACGGAGAACCCGAATTTGAAAGCGCGATGCAAGACGAGCTTGAAGCCGCAGGCGACGGCGCTTTCGGAATAGAGGGAGAGTGGGACGATGAGCTTACTCCGCAGGCGTTCAAGGTGATGAAAGATGCCAAGCGTGCCAGCGTATCGTTTATACAGCGCAAGTTAAGAATCGGCTACAACCGCGCGGCTTCCATCATGGACGAGCTTGAAGACAAAGGGTTTGTTGGTCCTGATAATGGACCTTCTGCTCCTCGCGAAATTCTCAGGTAGGTGAAATTGCCGTTGATGCTCCGTTTCGCAAAAAAACTGCAGTAGTCATGTACTTTTGTACACTCCTACCGCAGTCTTTTCGCAAATACTCGCCTGAACGGCAATTTGACCTACCTTCGCAGGAATACAATTAGATATGAAATATGAGTTTATAGCGTGAAATTACCGTTGATGCTCCGTTTCGCAAAAAAAACTGCAGTAGTCATGTACTTTTTGTACACATCCTACCGCAGTCTTTTCGCAAATACTCGCCTGAACGGCAATTTGACCTACCTTCGCAGGAATACAATTAGATATAAAATATGAGTTTATAGCGTGAAACGGTTGCCGATGTTGCGTTTGCAAAAAGATACATAAGTCGTGTGCTTTTTTTACGTACCTGTCGCAATTTTTGCAATGGTTCATTGCAAAGATGGGACAAATACGGGCGTAAAAAGCTATTCGCTTAATTTTTTGTCGAAGTCTGCTTTTGAAATCCCCGTGATTTCTTCGAATATCGCGTAGTCGAAGTTGGGCAGGGCGAGCGTTTTTAAGGCTTCTTCTTTTGAGGCGGACTTGAATGCCTCTTTTGCGTCGGGCTTGCGCAGGAATGCCGGCAAAATTATTTGTCCGAGTTTTAGGTTTGTGGGTTTGTTGAACATCTTGATGGTCGAATTTTCCGTATTGAAAAATCCGATGTTTAAGTTTGATTTGTTCCACTTGCCGATGTTGTTGTTTCCTGCATTGAAACTGCCCATATTGCCGTTTCCGACATTATGGTTGCCGACGTTGAAATAGCCTTTGTTGCCGTCTCCCGCGTTAGAATGCCCTATGTTGTTTGAGCCGACGTTTGAAGAGCCTTTATTGTTGTTGCCAACGTTGTCCATGCCCGAGTTTGCGTCTCCGGTGTTGTAGTCCCCCGTATTTCTGTTGCCTGTGTTTCTATTGCCGGTATTGTAATTTCCCGTATTGTTTGAGCCGATGTTGCGCACCCCCGTATTGTTTTTGCCTATATTCCAGTTTTCGGGAGAAAATTCCTCTTTGCTTAACGTTTGCAGCGCCTCTTCTGTTATGTCGCGCAATAATCTTATTTGGGCGCAGGTGATTTTTTCTTCGACGCCGAAGGTTATCGGCTCTGTCTTGCCCTTGAATTCGGCTTCGTAAATTCTTGCGCCTTTCTCGTACCACATGTTCCAATATTTTGTGAGATGGTAGCCGGATGCGTGCAGGACTCTTTCGCCGATTTCGGGCAGCCATTCTCCCGCCGCGCCGTTTTTGGGAAGATACGGGTTGTAGTCGAACTTTGTTGTGGGCGAAAACCCGTCGGCGTTCAGGATTTTATAGTATTTTTGCGTCATCTTTGGAAATTAAGAATTTTTTGGCGGCAAAAGTGAAGACATTTTTTTTGCGCATCCGCAATTCCCGCAAAAAACGTTTTTTCCCGAAAAGCTTGCGATTGGGGATTTATTGAATTTTTTTGTTGATTTTTGAAAATCAAATCCGCATTGTTTCATATTGATTTTTTCCATTGGGAAAAGCTCAAGAAAGTTTATACTATGATAGATCCAAAAACAATAAAGAACAAAGCTCTTGTAGCGTGGGTTGACAAAGTTGCCGCCCTCACTACTCCTGACAAAGTTTACTGGTGCGACGGCTCTCAGGCTGAAGCAGACTCTCTTTTCAATATGATGATTGAAAAGGGAATGTGCATCAAGCTCAACGAGCAGAAACGCCCGAACAGCTATTACTTCCGCTCAGACCCGCGCGACGTGGCTCGTGTGGAAGCTCGCACTTTCATGTGCGCAAAAACAAAAGAAGAAGCAGGACCCACCAACAACTGGATGGACCCCGCAGAAATGCGCGCAAAGCTCGAAGGTTTGTTTAAGGGCTGCATGAAGGGACGTACAATGTACGTAATTCCTTTCAGCATGGGCCCGATAGGCGGACCTATTTCTCAAATCGGCGTTGAAATCACAGACTCTCCGTACGTTGTAGTTTCCATGAGAATCATGGCCCGCGTAAGCCCGAAGGTTCTCGACGTTCTCGGCGAAAACGGCAAATTCGTACCCTGCCTCCACTCTGTCGGCATGCCGCTTGCGGACGGACAGGAAGACGTTTTGTGGCCCTGCAATCCCGAAAACACATACGTTACACACTTCCCCGAAACTCGCGAAATTATCTCCATCGGTTCGGGTTACGGCGGCAACGCTCTCTTGGGCAAAAAGTGCTTGAGCTTGCGCATCGCTTCCGCAATGGGTCGCGACGAAGGCTGGATGGCCGAACATATGCTCATCTTGGGCGTAAAGGACCCGTCGGGCAAGAAAACTTACGTTACGGCGGCTTTCCCGTCGGCTTGCGGCAAGACAAACTTTGCAATGCTCATTCCTCCCGCAGAATTGCAGAAGGACGGCTGGCAGGTTTCCACAATCGGCGACGACATCGCTTGGATTAAGCCCGGCCCCGACGGCAAGCTTTACGCAATCAATCCTGAAAACGGCTTCTTCGGTGTGGCTCCCGGCACAAGCGACAAGACAAACTACAACGCAATGCAGTCCTGCCGCAAGGATACAATCTTTACAAACGTTGCTCTTACGGAAGACGGCGACGTATGGTGGGAAGGCATGACAAAAGAACCTCCCGCAAACCTCACCGACTGGCACGGCAACCCGTGGACTCCCGAATCGGGAACTCCCGCCGCGCATCCGAACAGCCGCTTTACGGCTCCTCTTTACAACTGCCCCTGCATTGACGAAAATGCGGAAAAGTTGGAAGGCGTTCCCGTTTCGGCAGTTATCGTTGGCGGTCGCCGCGCAAACGGCATACCTTTGGTATTCGAAGCGTTTGACTGGGCTCACGGCATTTACTTGGGCGCGATGATGGGTTCCGAACTCACCGCCGCTTCGGAAGGCACTTTGGGCAAGCTCCGCTCCGACCCGATGGCTATGTTGCCGTTCGCAGGCTACAATATGGCAAAGTACCTCGGCCACCTCGTTGAAATGGGCAAGGGTCTTTCGATGACTCCGCGCTTCTTCCATGTAAATTGGTTCAGAAAGAATGCGGAAGGCAAGTTTATGTGGCCCGGCTTTGGCGATAATGCGCGCGTTCTCTCTTGGATTGCAAAGCGCGTAAACGGCGAAGCGCACGCAAACGAAACTGCAATCGGCTTGATGCCCGACTATAAGGACATCAACTGGGAAGGTCTTGACTATTCGGAAGAAGACTTCAAGGCTTTGATGACATACGATCCGCAGGTTGTTGCCACGCAGCCGCTTTCCGAAGAGTTGTACAACCAGCTTCCGAACGCTATCAAGATTCAGCGCGAAGCTTTGTTGGAACGCCTCGCAAAGTAGGGAATTTTGCAGAATCGGTCTGCAAAATATCCAAAATAAAAACGGCGCTTGTTTGAGCGCCGTTTTTTTGTGTCTTTATTTTTAAGGTTAAATCAGAAAGTCGACAGGATTTTTTCGTTGTCGTAGTCTGATGGCAGGTCGGAGAAAATGCGGTTGCCCGACGCTTTTTCCATGTCGAATACCGCGTCTATTGCGTTTATGATTTTTTCGCGGTCGGCGGTGAAAATAAAGCGGTCTGTCAAAAGCTTTTTGCGCGCGCTCATAATCATGTCGCGCGGAGGGCGGCGCATATTGATTAGGCGGAAAATGTATTTGTTTAAATCCGAAGAATTGCCGGCATCAAGTTCGAATTGGATAAGCCTTACCAGCGCGTATTGGTGCATCGGGTCTTTTTCAACTGCCGCGACGTACAATTTATGCGCTGTTTTCGGCTCTCCGAGCATTGCAAAACGCCTTGCCGTCGCGACCAAGGTGCGAGGGTTTACCGTTCCGCGCTTTATAATTTCGTTTATGAGCGCGTTTGACATATTGGTGTTGCCCTTTGCAAGATATGCGACGGCGCGCAAAGACGTAAAGACGTTTTCGTTTCGCGGAAGCCATTTGGGATTCGATTTTATTATGTCTTCGGAAAACGCTATTGCGTCGTCGTATTTCTTGCAGGTTATGAAAGTTTCAAGCAGCAGCATGCAGTATTGCGCCGTGTTTAAAAATCCTTTTTCGATTGCATTGTCGTAAATTTTGCGCATCAAATCCAAATTGCCGGAATCCGCCGCGTAGTTTGCGATGTGTATTAAGTTCTTTTCGTCGGATTTATTGGCTTCGAAAAGGCGTTTAAGCTCTTCTTCCGCCGCCTTCTTGTCGCCGCTGTTTGCTATGGAGCGCAGATAATCTACTCTCGGGGCGATTTCGAGCGGCTTTTCAAGAATTCTTAAAGAGCCGTACTGGCGCGCCTTTTCGTAGTCGCCAAGCAGGATGTAATAGTTTACGAGAAGCGCGTACACGGGATCGAGGTCGCGCATCAAATTTATGTTGTTTGCTATGATGCTTACGGCTTCGTCGCGGTTGCCCTGTTCCCATTCGTTTTTGGAGAGGCGGAGAATGCCCGGCGTTGTTTTGTCGAGGCCGTATTTTACTATCATTTCCCTGCTGTCCTTGTACATCCCGTGCATTGAATAAACTGTGGCTACCGCCATTGCAAGGTAGGTTTTGACCTGGGGATTTTTCGGATTTTTTTCAAGAATGTTTTTGCATACGTTGATTAGCGTTTCATCTTCCATCTTTGAAATCAAAAGCTGGGTGTAAAGACGCATGTAGGCGAGGTCTTCATACGCGTACGGCAGGCCCCTTTTTAAAACGTTCATCGCGTCGTTTTGCTTGTTCATCATAAAGAAGAATTGGGCGAGCATCTTTTTGCCTTCGATGTTTTTGTGGGAGCGGTTCACTCCGCGCAAAAGATTTTCAAAGGCTTGCCTGAATTCGCCTTTTGCAAGCAGTTCCTTCGCCGTTTTTATATTGTAGTCTCCAATCGCCGTGTTGGTTGCGGTTCTGTTTAGCGGATAGAGCAGGGCTGTCTTTACCGACATTTCCGAATAGTCGCGCTGGTATTTAAAGAAGGCGTATATAAATATGCTCTTAAATAGAAGGAGAATTAAAAACAGAGAAAGAAAGACGGCGAAAATTTTTCCGAACATGAATTTTATTGCCCATGTTCCGTTGGGTTTGCGGTACCTGTAAGCCATTCCGAACATTGTCGGATATTTTTGGGGAGCCGCGTCTTTCTTTTGGGAAATTGTTGTGTCTTTGGACATTTTTGTGTTGTTTTTTGTTTAATGGGAATTAAAGATATAATAAATTTTTCTTTAAATACATTAATAATCCAAAATTTCATCTATGCAAGAAGTTTTTATTTGCTTAAAAAATTTTGTCTTTAAAGGAAATTTTTGAAAAAAAATAGAATATTACTTGACAAAAGTCCGAAGAAATATTTTACTGCTTGTCATTATAGCAAAAATTTTCGATTAAACAAAGAATAGGAATTACATGAAAAAACTATCATTGTTAGCAAGTGTCGCCGCTATGGGCGCAACCGCATATGCAGGTCCCCTTCTCCAAGTCGGCGACGATTTGGATGTTTCATTTATCGGTTCTGTTATCGGTACGTGGACGAACAACGTTACCTGGAATTCATACAAAAGCTATGACGACTATCTCATAACAACCCGCGTGGGCGGAGAAGCCGTTTATGGCAAAAACAAGGCGTTTACCGTTACGGCGAAGGCTTATGAAGATTTGAATCGCTATATGCAGCATGAACGTTTTGACTCCAATCTCACAAACGTTTTCGTGAAGGCCGCATACCAGTCTGACACTCTCAATGCAAATGCACATTTCTCTTTTGTTCAGGCTGCGCAGAATACCGACACCACCGTTAATGATGAAAATTTGGCTCGCACAAACACAATCAAAGCGGGCGTAAACGGTTCTTATGTAGTTTCCAACAAAGTTATTGTTGACGCAGGCTTCGACTATGTCGACGTCCACTATACAAATCAGCAGGATATTTATACGGATTCCACCGCATATATCGTTCCTGTAAGCTTGCTCTATAAAATTACAGACAAGTTGAGCGCAGGTTTGTCATACCAGTACCGCCAGACAAATTATGACAATTCCGACATGAGCGCGTCGAAATTGATTTCACAGCAACTTTACGGCGACAGAACCCAAGACCATTTTATGGGTCTTACTCTTCGCGGCGAATTGACTGAAAAACTTTCTTCCGAAGTTTATGTAGGCGCGACAATCCGCGACTCTTCGGGCGGCATTCTCGATAACGACGAAACAATGTTCACTTTCTCGGCTAAGTTTAATTATCAGCTTTCCGACAAGGCAAACGTATATGTTAAAGGTTTGAGAGACTTCGGCAACGGCGCACAGCGTCAGAATTCCGAAAACACCGGTGTTGACTTCGGCGTAAATTACATCTTGTCTTCGTATATCACAAGCTATGCTTACGGCGGCTACAGATATGTTGACTATGTAAACTCTCCTTATGGTCGTCAGGACGACAAGATTTTTGCGGGCGTAGGCGTTTCTTATGCTCCTGTAAAATGGGGTAGCCTTGCATTGTCTTACACATACTATGACAATTCTTCAAACGTGCAGTCGGCCTCTTATATGGCGCACCTTGTTTCTGCATCGCTTTCAATCAAGTACTAAGAATTTTATCTTAATAAAAAACCGCAGGGTAAATTGTTGCCCTGCGGTTTTTTTATGTTTTTTAAGGAAGAAACGACAGTGTTTTTTCAATTGTAAAATCTTATTGCAGTGAAATCTTTTGCAATCAATAAAATTTGCATATTTTGCAGTTTAAAGTTTTTTAGAAAAGAAATGCGCGCGGATTTATCCGCATTTGCATTGCATATTGATTTTGCGGCGGATTATTGTTTATAACCTTGATTTTATGAAAAAGCCTATTTTCGACAAGGGGTATGTTTTTTATATTGTGGTAAATTGTTTGCTGGCAGGCTGAGGAATTTGCAAATTTTTGAATTAAGATTGCAATAATGACAGTTGCTCTTGGAGCAATTTAGAAGGGGAGGCTATAATCTTGGTTTTGTCCGGCAAGTATGGTCGGTTTGCCATTAATGAGTTTTAAAGATTGGCGCCGACTTCTTTTAGTCAAAGATATTATATGGATATTTATTGAGTGCCATAATAACAATATCTGCTTTGGGAATTAAAAAAAAAGACGACTTCCGGAAATATCGGCGGCCGTCTTTTATATGAAATGGTATATCGATATGTTCTGTCTTTTTGAAAGCCTAAGAGGTTTTAATTGTATGTCTTACAGCGTCAAAACGTAGGCTTCGAGTGCTTTTAGTTCTTCGTCCGAAAGGTTTTGCGTATCGCCGTGAAGTCCGTTTTTGTTGAAATTTTTAAGCATATCGAATATTGATTTTGCTCTTCCGTCATAGAGGTATGGAGCCGAACGCCATACTTCGCGCAGGGTCGGCGTATCGAACTTCTTGCCGACATCGGGGCCTTCTGCGGTTTTTAAGTCGTGGAATTTCATATCGGTGAAATATTCGCCCTTATGGCATTTGGAGCATCCCGCAGTTTCAAATAGAATTTGACCGTCCAACGCCTGTTCCGAAAGCTCTCCTTGTGGGGCATAGGGGCTTGGCACGGGCAGTAAACGCTTCATAAATTCATCGACACATTGCGCGTCCTCTTCGCTTCTTTCGACAAACTGGATGTATATCAGCCCTGCGCGCACGCAGGTTTCGGCGTCTTTGCGAACTCCCGTAATCATTGTCGGCGGAGTGAAGTGGGCAAAAAGCATTGATTTTGACTGCTTGGGATTGCATATGCCGTCATTTACCAAATCCCAATTTAAATTGTCGGAACGGGTTGCGGGGTGGCAAGTTGCGCACGAAAGCCACTGTTGAAAGCACATTCTCGCATCGTTAAAGAAGAGGTCGCCCATGCGCGGCTTGTTCATTTCGGCGTTTCCGCCAATATCGATATGGTTGACTTCGTAATCCATATCGGCGTCTATGCTTGCAATGTCGTCGGAATAATATTCGGCGGCATAGAGCTTGTTTCCGACCCATACTATATTGCGAACGCCCAAGCCCTCCAAGTCAACGCGCGTGCGGATTTCGGAAAGGAAGTTTAAATCGTCTTCTATCGCCGGAGCTTTGGGGGGTCTCGGGGCGTTTATGCGCTCATGCAGGGCGTCGAGGTCTATCATGCTTACCTCATGGGTTCCCGCGCTTGCGACGGCAAGGATTTTTTCGTCGTCTGAAATTGCGATGCCCCAGGGATTTGCCGCTCCCAGAGTGTTTTCGTCCAAGAGAAAGCTCGTTTTGCGCATGCGGTTTTTAAGGTCGATGATTGCCACTGCGTTGGTGTTTACCCAGCCTCTGTCGAGCTGGGTTGTCGGCACGTTGAATCGGGCGAGAACATAAGTTGCATAGGCGGTTTTGCCGTCTTTTGAGATAGCGATGTCTTTGCAGTTTATTGCGCCGTTCGGAAGCTCGATTTTTGCGAGAGTTTTTAAATTTTGAGCGTCTAAAATACTGACGGCGCAGGCGATATTTTCTTCATACAGCCCTCCCTTAGGTTCGGGAAGATGGTTGACAACTACAAGCTCTTTGTTGTCGGGGGTAAGTTTCATTGCGTATGGTTCGTGAACTGCCATGCCTTTTGCCGCAAGCTCTCCCGTCAATGCGTTTACTTTGCGGATTTCATTTGTGAACTGGTTTGCCACATAGACGAATTTTCCGTCTTTTGAAACTGTTGGCGCAGTCGGGAAATGTCCTACGTCCCAAGAATTTAAAACTTTTAAATTTTTTGCGTCGATTTTTGCGAGTTTTCCCTTTTCGCCGAGAATTGTTGCGTACAAAATTTCACTGCCTGCAAAGCATACGCCCGAAACTCTTCCTCCGAGAGGCAGTTTCCCCGCAACTTTGTCTTCTTTGAGGAGAATGACGGCATCTCCCGTTTTGCACCCCACTGCAATTGTGTTGTCGGGGGCGACGGATATATATTCGGGGCTCAAATATTCCGCTCCGTAGTCTATAATATCTCCGAAGTATCTGTTTTCTTTTTCTGCGAATGCCGCAAATGCAAAGAAAGCAAGGCATATAAAAATCAGTTTCCTCATTGTGTTCTTTTGAAAATTCAATCCGTACTTTCGCAAATCCCCAATATTTATAAAATTCGGTGTTTTCGATATATGATTTATTCAAAAAACTTTTGGCTTTTCAAGCAAAAAAGATTTGACTTTTAGAATAATATTTAAAATATAAAACATATTTTGAGTTTGAAAACAATTATTTTTTGGAAATAATAAAATGCAAAACCTGATAGAAACAGGCGGTTTGCCGTTCGGAATTGCGCGGAAAGGCATTTTCTTTTTTTGAAGATTTTTATTTGAAAGGATTTTATGATGAGGAAAAAAATAATAGCAGTGTTAATGGGGGCGTTTTGCGCGGCGGTTTCTTTTGCGGCGATGTCGGTTAGCGACGCCGACGCAAAGAATGCAGCAGAGCAAATGTTTGAGAAGAAGGGAAGTTTTGTTGAAACATACAAGGCGCTGTATCCCAAATTTGAAAAATTCAGAAAGGAGCAGGAGGCTTTCGTAAAAAAATCGAAGGTCGATTTCGGTTCATGGCGCCAAGTGCGCCAAAAGGACGGCACATATGTATTTACAAGAATAATAAAAAGCGGCAGGCCTTTAAAAGTTGGGGTAACGCTCTCGCTGCCCGGATACTCGGAGCTTTATTTGAACGGGCAAAAGCTTGACGAGAACAAAAATTGGAACCAGACAAAAGAAAAGGTGTTTACCCTCGACTTGCAAAAGGGCGAAAACGTCCTCGAAATGAAAACCGTGAAATTCGAGAAGAATTTCCGCTATACCCAGATATTTTATCCTTACGCTTCTCCGATTAGAAAAATAAAAGAAAAATTTTGGGGCAATTACGGGCATATGATGAATGCCCTTGACGGCGACAAAACCGCGATTTTTGAAAATCCCGACCTTTATAAGAATACCGAAGAGAGAATGCGCAAGGTTATAGAGGAATCTCTTTTTTCTGCCGGCAAGTTTGAAAAACGCTATAACGGGATGGTCGAAAAGAAAATCGATTCCGCCTCTTTGGAATGGCTGAAAATTCTTGAAGAAGCCGTAATGACTTGCATTGCAGAGCGGGAAATGGGCTATGACATTAAAAATGTTAAGGCGGCTGTTGCCGAAATTTCAAAGACTTACAAGGCGTATCCTAAAAAATATTTGGAAGAAATAAGCAAATGGGAGCCGGAATTCAACGCAATAAAAGAAGAATTTATAGCGGGGAATTTTTCAAAGAGGGGCAGGATTGAAGAGTTTAAGAAGCTTGCAGACGAAGCCTTGCTCGCAAATCCCGCGCTCAAAAAATTCAAGAATTGGGTATTTTTAAAACGCGCATGGGGAACTCCTTTCGAGGGTTTGCCTTCAAACTGGCAGGGAAATCCGCTTCTTAAAAACCGCAATGCTTGGAACGACCAAATTTGGTCTTTTGACATCACAAAGCCCAACGAAGCGGAGCTGCTTTATTCCTCAAAGGAGGAAACTCCCGCAATTACCGATATGGAAATAGATTGGGACGCCAAAAAGCTGATGTTTTCGGGATTGGATAGAAAAGACCGCTGGCAGCTTTATGAAATCGAGCTCGACAAAAAAGGCGCGATGCCTGTCGCAAAAATGCTGACTCCCGGCATTCATGAAAATGTCGACAGCTACGATTCGGTATATTTGCCGAACGGCAAAATCATATTCTGCTATACCGCCTGCCATGTCGGCGTTCCGTGCGTGAGCGGTTCGGACTATGTGGCAAACCTTTATGTAATGGATCCCAATGCGGGGTCTCCCGAAAAGGTTGATAAATCCATACGCCAGCTTACGTTTGAGCAGGACGCCGACTGGATGCCAACTGTGATGAACGACGGCAGGGTTATGTACACGCGCTGGGAATATACTGATAATTCCCACTACTTCTCCCGCATTTTGATGCGCATGAATCCCGACGGAACGTCGCAGGCTTCCTATTACGGCTCCACGAGCTTTTGGCCCAATTCCATTTTCTACTCGCGCCAAATACCCAATTCTTCGACGAAGTTTATGTCGATAGTTTCAGGGCACCACGGCACGCGCCGCTCGGGAGAGCTTCATCTTTTCGACACCTCCAAAGGCACATTTGAGGACGAGGGCAGGGTGCATAAATTTCCGACTTACGG
>JAGBWO010000218.1 GCA_017629765.1 Opitutales bacterium
ATTCAGGGGGCTTGGATACCTCCGTTCTTGTAAGATGGATTAAAGACCGCTTCAATGCGGAAGTAATTACTTTCGCCGCCGACGTCGGGCAGGAAGAGGAATTGAACGGCTTGGCGGAAAAGGCGAAGGCAACGGGCGCGTCCGCCCACTACACTGTCGATTTGCAGGAAGAGTTTGCGCGCGATTTCATTTTCCCGATGATTAGGGCAAACGCCTTGTATGAAGGCCAGTACTATTTAGGCACCTCTATTGCAAGGCCTTTGATTGCGAAGGCGCACGTCGAAGTTGCCCGCGCCGAAAACGCCACCCATTTGGCGCACGGCGCAACCGGCAAGGGCAACGACCAGTGCCGCTTTGAAATTTCCTACGCCGCTTTGGCTCCGGACTTGCAGGTAATCGCTCCGTGGCGCATGGAGGAATTCCGCAAGGCGTTCCCGGGCAGAAGCGAAATGATTGAATACTGCCGCAAAAACGGAATCAATGTTTTGGCGTCGGCAAAGAAGCCGTATTCGATGGATAGGAATATGCTCCATATTTCTTACGAAGCCGGCATCTTGGAAGATCCGTGGTTCGACCCGACAGTTCCCGAAAACAAGGATATGTTTAAGCTTACTTCCGATCCCGTCGACGCTCCGAACGAGCCCGAATACATCGAGCTTGATTTCGAAAACGGCGACTGCGTTGCGATAAACGGCGAAAAGATGACTCCCGCCCAAATAATGAAAAAGCTTAACGCTCTTGCGGGCAAGCACGGCATCGGCAGGGTCGACCTTGTTGAAAACCGCTTTGTCGGCATGAAGAGCCGCGGCGTATATGAAACTCCGGGCGGCACGATTTTGATGTTTGCCCACAGGCAGGTTGAAACTCTCACAATGGACAGGGACTTGATGCACTTGCGCGATTCTCTTATGCCGAAGTATGCCGAACTCATTTATAACGGCTTCTGGTTTGCTCCCGAACGCGAAGCGTTGCAGGCGTTTATCGATAAGAGCCAGGAAAAAGTCACAGGCACTGTAAGGGTAAAGCTCTATAAGGGCAACACAATCTGCGTCGGCAGAAAGAGCCCGTACAGCCTCTACGATGAAAACATCGCGAGCATGGAAGGCGTCAAGAGCGACTACAATCCCGACGACGCTACGGGCTTTATCCGACTTAGCTCTTTGCGACTTCGCGAACGCGCCCTAAAACAGGGCGTCTCGGAAGATGCTTTTGCAAACAAATGCAATTTGATTAAGGAATAATTTAATTAAAACATTTGCAAAACGCGCTTCCGGATGAAGCGCGTTTTTTTTGCAATTACAGCCCAAAAGAAAGACTTGCGTTTTTCGGGCAAAATTAAAGAATGGGAATTTAAAAATGAATAATAAAAAGTACAAACTTGCAACATGGGTAAGCCTTCCCGACAGGCAATGGCCCAATAAGGTGATAGAAAAAGCCCCGATATGGTGCAGCGTTGATTTGCGCGACGGCAATCAGGCGTTGGCTGTTCCTATGTCAATTCCGGAAAAATTGGAGCTTTTCAATACTCTTGTAAAAATCGGATTTAAGGAAATCGAAGTGGGTTTTCCCGCCGCGAGCGATACTGAGTTTAATTTCTTGCGCAAGCTGATTGAGGAAAATTTAATTCCGCAGGATGTTTGTGTGCAGGTATTGACTCAGAGCAGGGAGCCGCTCATACGCAAAACTTTTGAAGCGTTAAAGGGTGCCAAAAGCGCGATAGTGCATCTTTACAATTCCACTTCGCCGCGCCAGCGAAAAATCACCTTCAACAAGTCCCGCGAGGAAATCAAGCAGATTGCAATTGAGGGCGCAAAGCTTGTCCGCAAGTTTGCCGACGAGGCGGAGGCGGCGGGTTCGCATATCCGCATGGAATATTCCCCCGAAAGTTTCAGCGACACTGAGCTTGATTACGCCCTCGAAATTTGCGAGGCGGTAAAGGAAATTTGGAGGCCGACGGTTGAAAACAAAATCATAATAAATTTGCCAGAAACCGTCCAATATACAACACCCAATATTCATGCCGACCAAATCGAATGGATGTCGCGCAATATTTCGGAGCGCGAAAAGGTGCTTATAAGCTTGCATACGCACAACGACCGCGGCACGGGCGTCGCTGCAACCGAGCTCGGCTTGATGGCGGGGGCTGACAGGGTTGAGGGAACTCTTTTCGGCAACGGAGAGCGCACGGGCAATTTGGACGTCGTAACTGTCGCATTGAATATGCTTGCTCAGGGCGTCGAGCCAAATTTGGATTTCTCTCATCTTCCCGAAATCCGTTCGATTTACGAAAGATGCACGCATATGGAAGTTCCTCCGCGCCAGCCTTACGCGGGAGATTTGGTGTTTACCGCATTCAGCGGCTCGCACCAAGACGCGATTAAAAAGGGAATGGATATTCGCCGCAAGTCCGAGCGCGGCGAGATTTGGGAAGTGCCGTACCTGTTGATTGACCCCGAGGACATAGGCAGGGACTACGAGGCGATTATCCGAATAAATTCCCAAAGCGGAAAGGGCGGGGTTGCCTATGTGCTGGAAACCGAATACGGATACGACATTCCTAAGGCTATGCACCCCGAAGTCGGCAACTTCGTTAACGACACTGCCGACAGGCTTGGCAAGGAGCTTTCCCCCGAAGAAATTTTAAATCTTTTCAAGAGCGAATTTGTAAACCGCGCCGATTTGCTTAAAATAAACTCCTACAAGATTAGCTACGGCGAAAATTCCGAAGACGTTTCAATTTCCGCGAAAATCGTTTACAAGGGCGAGGACATGGAAATCTCCGCAAAGGGCAACGGACCTATAAACGCTTTCGTAAACGCTTTGGAGGGAGCGGGGTTAAAGAACTTCAAGCTTGCCGACTACCGCTCGCACGCAATCGGAAGCGGTTCCGCAAGCGATTCGGCGGCTTACATAAGTTTGATAAATCCCGAAACTTCGAGGACGACTTGGGGCGCGGGGATTGATTCCAACATAGAGTTTGCGGGGCTTAAAGCTTTGGTTTCCGCCTATAATCGTTATAACATAATTTGAAAAATAAAGTTATGAAAAAACCGAGAAAAATCTTCTCGGTTTTTTTTATCTTTTTTATCGGCTGATTAAAATTCGTATGTTATTTGCGCGGATATGACGTGTATGTGTCCGTAATAATGGCCCTTTATTGTCCCTTTGTTTATATCGGAATTGCCGACAACCATAATATAAGAGTAGCCTGCGTCAAAGGTAAACGCGCCGTATTTATAGCCCGCTCCCGTTGAAAACCATACGCGGTCGCCGCAAGGTATGCGCACTGTGCGGTTTGCAGTTTCTACGGGGCTTTCATCGAATGCCGCGCCCAATCGCAATGTCAGGTTTTCGTCAAATTTGGGATAATAATGCAAACCAAGCGAAATTCTTGAAGTGTCTTTCCAGTCTTCTTTTTCACTGAACGGAGCGGCAAGCCCTGAAACTTTAAGCTCGTCAAATGACGACCACATTGTGTAAGTGTAATCTGCCATAATTGCAAATCTGTCCAATAAATCAGGAAGACGCTGGTAAACGCCGACCGTGAAAGTATGGGGAATCTCAACTTCCGCCTCTATGTCCGGATTTCCCAATAACGGTGCGTAGGCGCTTTTACTGTGTGCATTCCCGGAAAATTCGTGATGAACCGCGCTGCGCCACGAAAAGCCGATTCGGCCTTCATCGGCGTATTGGATTGTAATGCCGATATTTCCGCCAATGCCCCAGCTTTCGCCCGACATTTTTTCATAGGGCGCATTTTGCGTAAGTTTTACATAGGCAAATTGCGCGCTTAATCCTCCGCTAACCGAAAGCCAATCTGTAATTTTTAAGCTGACAGACGGGTTGAAGTCGGCCGTCATGAGATAGGAGCGTATTCCTTGCGCATTGCCTTGCCAATTTTTGTCATATTTAGACTCCAAGCCGTAAGGCGCGGTAATCGAAATGGAAGCTGTAATTCTGTCGTTAAATTTATGGGCGGCAAAAAGGTTCGGAACATAAGAGTTTACGGCGCAATCGGCATTTGTTCCATCGTTTCCCTTGTAGGATAGCGTGGGCAAAATGGCGGCTCCGCTTATTGAAATAACTGTGTTTTTATCGCCCTTGTCCAGGAATGACAAAGCAGAGGGATTTGCAAATGCCGCCGTTGCGTCGTTATTTGCGTTTGTAACCGCGCCCGCCATTGCAGTTCCCATATTGGACGCGCCCTGTTCCTGTATTTGAAAACCCGCGCCAAGCGAATATAGGGCGGATGCAAATAATAGAATTGTTGAAGAGATTTTTTTTGTGGGTTTCATAATTAAAAAATATTCAAAAAAATAAAATTGAACAATCGTTCAATGTCAACGCAAAATTGAACATTTGTTCAAAAGCTTGGGCATCCGAATTATTTTACTTGCCCAAATTGCGGCAAAATACATTCTTTATTAATGTGAAAATTACGCGTGAAAAAATATTGGAAGCCGCATTTTTCCTGATGGTGGAGAAGGGGTATGACGATATAAGCATAGGCGATATTCAAAAATTTTTGGGAATATCGCGCGGGCTTTTGTACTTCTATTTTAAAAACAAGGAAGACCTGATTTTTAATGCTTGCCGTCATTTTTTCTTTGACGGATATTTGACGGATATTGATTTGGAAAATATATCGCTTAAAGATTTTCTTGTCCACGTTGTAAAAGTTGAAGACGAACTTCTGAGGTGCGGAGAGCATACTATCGATATTTTGCGCTATAACATAGTGTATTCGCGGGCAATTTTACGCGATGAGCGTTTCAAAAAATACTCTATCGAAGAATTTACAAAAGCGATAATGGTAATACGCAACGCGAAATTAAGGGGAGAAATTAAAGATTTATCCGAAAAATTTGTGGGAGCTACGCTTCTTTCCATATTGGGACGCACAACATATATTACAAAAATTCCCAACGGACATTATGTCAAAAAACGCATCGTTGAGGACATTTGGAATTTTTACAATCTAATCAAAAAATGATTTGAAAAACCGACGTTTTTAGTGCGTCTCGTAAAGCTCGATGCTTGTGAAACCGCCCTTTTCGTTGTGGACGACTTCGACTACTGAAAATCGGAAATTTTGGTTAAACGCTCCGTTTTCGCGCAAAAACGCCTTTGCGCATTTGCGGAGATTTTCGGTTTTCTTTTTAGAAGTCGCGCTGTAATAGCCGCGCACTTTCGCGTGTTCGGGACGGCATTTCACTTCGGCAAAAACTATTGATTTTGAAAACTTGTCAAAGCAGACTATGTCGATTTCAAGATGCTTGTGGCGATAGTTTCTTTGCAGTATTTTGAATTTTTTCTCTTTGCGCAGAAATCTTGCGGCGGCAGTTTCCGCCTTGTACCCCAAATTGTTTCGGCGTCTAAAAAATTTCAAAACAATGTCCCAAAGCTTCATGGAAAAAAATATTGGCTTAAAATCTTTAATTTTCAATTTTTTTATTGCGGGGGCGTCGGGCGTGGGTCTATGTTTTTTTTTAGATTTTTACATTAGATGAATACCGCTTTAAACAGGTCTTGGATAGAAATAAATTTGGGCGCGCTTGAAAACAATGTGCGCAGGATAAAAGCGGCTCTTCCCAAAGGCACGGTTTATATAGCCGTTGTAAAGGCGGACGCTTACGGGCATTCGTTGCCGCGCTCTGTCGTAAGATTTTTGAAGGGAGGGGCGGATATGTTTGCGGTCGCCAACATTCAGGAGGTGTCGCGCATACGCGAGTTGGTTTCGTCAAAGCCCGTTCTTGTTTTAAGCCCGCTTTTGCCCGACGAGCGCAGGCTTGTATTCGAGTACGGCGCAACGCCCGCAATTTCAACCCTCGAAGAGGCTTTGGATTTCAACTCTCTTGCCCGAGAACGGGGCAGGATTTTGGATTTGCATGTAAAAATCGATACGGGAATGGGGCGTTTCGGCGTTTGGC
>JAGBWO010000219.1 GCA_017629765.1 Opitutales bacterium
ATCCGCTTACCTGTCCGTTTTCCCAGCCGACGTTAAAGTGTTCGGAATTCGAGATTGAAGATTCCAAAACGCTTACGGTGCCCGCAGTATTGATGCCGCCCTTGTTGGCGTTCCAAGTGGAGCCGTTTTGCAGTGTAAGGAACTTGCTTTTCGAGCCCGCGCCCATCTTCCACTCGCCCGTAATTGTGGCATTGTCAACCAATACGCCGAACTGCGCGTTTTCGGAAGTCGAGGAGTTTGCGTTAATGGCAAGACTGCGGATTGCGAATGTGGCGCCGTTTGAAATTTTAAGCGTACCCTCGCCGCCTATCGCGCCAGTATTGCCAATGCTGATGGAGGAGAAGGTAACAGAAGAATCCGCGCCGCTAATTTCAAATACAGACTTTCCGCCCGCGCTTGCGGAGTTTGTTGCGATATTGATTGCGCCCACTGTCATTGCCGCGCCATCGGAAACCGTTACAAAGTTCTGGGTTGTTGCGTCGGAATAAATTGAATTGCGCAAGTTAAGGCTGCCTGAAATGTTAAGAGTTGTATCCGAACCTGTCGCGGTCAATCTGGCGGTGCCGCTTTTGCCGCTGGCTGAAGAAGTTTCTTCCGAGCCCACATAAGTGTTGTGGAGATTCATTTCCGCGCCGTCGCGAACCGTAATATATTTTAGGCTCGTGCCGCCCGCGCCCAAGTCGTGGTCAATCGCGGTGTTGCTGGCAACGGAGAATGTGTTTGTTGCGCCCGCCCAGTCGATGCCCGCCACGATTGTCGAGCCGCCTTCGGCCTTTGAGCCCTTGATTGCGAAGTTGCTGGTTTCTGTAAAGGTGGTGTTGGTTGCGAATGTTTCAACGTCAAGTTCGTCTTTTTGCGCGGTTGTGATAATCCAGTTGCCCGAGGCCAGCAGATTATTGTCGCGCGAAGAGCCGAAATTCACGTAGTTGCCCATCGTAAAGTTGTTGCTGGTTCCGCTGAAAACAATGGACATGTCGCCGCCGGTATATTTGGCGGTGGTATTTGCGCCGCCGAATGTGGCGTCGGTATAGCCTTCAAAAGACATAATGCTTTGCGAGCCCGCGCCGACGTTCAGCCAAAGATTGGAGCCCGAAACGCTCGAGCGTTTTTCCGCGCTTGTTCCCCTTACAACGAGCTTGTACAAGCCCGCCGACATGTTGCCGTCGTGGCCGATATTGAAGTGCGGAGTGTTTGAAATTGAAGAGCCGTTCAAGACTTCAACCACTCCCGCAATGTTAACGCCGCCGTTATTGGCGTTCCATGTGGAATTGTCGAGAACAAAATGCTTTGAATTAGCCCCTTTCTGGCCGTCGCCAAAATTTAAGCCGCCGAGTAATGAAGAATCCTCAAAGAGGATATTGGTATTTTGCATTTGGGCTTGATAGCCCTTGGCATTCCAAGTCGCGCCGTTGCGAAAAGTGAGGCTATTTACGGTTTCGTAAAGGCCGCCAGTAAAGGTTGCATTATCAAACACAGCGGAGGAATTGTCCCTAACCTTGAGGCTCATGCCGTTGGCGAGGGTAATCGACGCGCCGTTTTGAACAAGAAGCGAGGAATTGTTGTTCAAAACAACGTCGCCATAAGGCGCGCTCGTTAAGGTTGTTGTAAGAGATTTGCCCTCGCCGTCGATTAAAACGTAGGAATAGCCGTTTGCGGTAAAGTTGCCGATTGTATACGCGCCGTCAACCACAAACGGA
This sequence comes from Opitutales bacterium, assembly GCA_017629765.1. Classification (GTDB taxonomy): domain Bacteria; phylum Verrucomicrobiota; class Verrucomicrobiia; order Opitutales; family Intestinicryptomonadaceae; genus Intestinicryptomonas. The sequence goes on from JAGBWO010000219.1 coordinate 1,698, forward strand.
TTGTCGGCGTCGTCAATATTTACAAGAACAGAGGAAGCGCTTTGCGGCAGGGGTTCTTCCGGAGTTGCGCCCGTCCACGAAACTGTGGACCACGCCATGCCTTCCGACGAGGCGCCGGGGGTGTATTCGTAATTCGCCGCAAATGTGTTGCCCGCCAAGAAAAGCGCGGACGCCGCAAGCATGTATAGGTAGCTTTGCTTCTTCATAGTTTCTTCGTTTTTTGTTAAATTTGTTTAGATATAGAAATATAAATTTTTCAGCTAGCTGTGCTATGTTGTGCTATTTTTTTTTATTTGCAAGAATTTTTTAAAAATTTTTTTCTCGGCTTTTTAAATTTTTGGGAAAGCCCCAGCGAGTGCATGTTTTTTTATATGGCAGGGGACGCGTCGCCGTGTTTTTTTGCTGTTGTCAGTTGGCGCACAGAAACGAACAAGAAGCCGTGAAGAGTGAGGACAGCAAGAAAGGGGGCGAAGGAGTGTACAAAAAAGGGTACTCGACTGAGCACCCTTTCTTGATCCCGGAACTATTCGCGGCTTATTGTTCGTTTATGCCACCAACGTCCCTAAAATTGTCAGCCTCAAGCTCCATTTTGCGGTCGGGGCGCAGATTTTTATACCACAAGAAGTATAGCGCTATGACCGAAACTATGAATACCGGAAGAATGCAGAAGAACATCTTTGTCTGGTGTATGACAAGCAGCATCGGCAGCATAAAGAGCGTTACTTGGTAGAGGAACGCGAAAGGAAGAGCCGCAATATCGCGGCGGTTTTCGCCGTTTATGTAGTCGAGCTGTTCTTTTGTGACGTATTTGCGCACGGGGCCCCAGAAGCCGAACGGGCGCGTCTTTTTGTAGAAGTAGACGAGTGTCGGCATCGGAGTAGGCTTTGTCATGAGGCATCCGATGATTGTAGCCGCGAACGCGAATACCGCTACGAATGCGAACTTGTCCCACGGGGCGAATTCCCAGCCGAGATTTTGCTGCAAGATTCGCTGTGCTATTGCGGCAATGCCGCCTGATGCCATGCCGAATGCGACGCCCCAGCCGTTCATTCGCCACCAGTACATTCTAAGGAAGCCCGGAACAAACAAGCCCGTTGTGACGCTCATGATAATCCAGTCCCAAACGTCGTTTATGCTGTCGAAAACAAGCGAGAGGAAAAATCCTATGCCCGTAATCAAAATTGTTGTCGCCCAAGACGCCGTGATAAGCTCTTTTCTGCCTGCGTTCGGGCGGAAAAGCTTTTGGTATATATCCTTTACGGCGTAGGCGGATGCCGAATTTACCGTAGAGCCGAAAGTTGACATTGATGCCGCCAAGAGTGTAACGAGAAGCACGCCCATCCATCCTGCGGAAACTTTTGCGCTGATGACTGCGGGCAGAATTCTTTCGGGGTCGGTGACTCCGTGGTAGCCCACGAGCATTAGCTTTTTCTTCCAGTTTTCGCCCAACAGATTTTCGATTTTCTTTGCAAGTTCCGGATTTTCGCCCTTGATGATGGCGGTTGTTGTTTCGTGCCAGTTTGCCTTTGAAATGCCCTTATCTTTGTAGGCTTCCCTTATCATGTCGGCGACTATGCGCATTCTGCCCGTCGATTTGATTTTTTCGGCCCAGTCCGCGCCGAGCTTTTCATGCATATATTTTTGAAGCGTCGGATTGAATGAATTTGCGGAGGCGGATAGTTCGAGCCAAGATTTTGATATTGCGTTGTGGGATTGCAGCACGCTCTTTACTTTCGGCGCATTCTTTACGACTGCGTCCATTCCCCATTCTTCGCCCAATACCGCCTGCAAGTCTTTAACCAACGCTTCCGTTTTGAGGGCGGGATTTGCGTTTAGGTTTTCAATGCCGTGATGCGCGGAAGCCACCGCTTCAACGTCGCGGTAAACAACAAGGTCTTTGTTTTCGCCGTTAAAGTATTCGTTTACGATTGAAATGCCCAATACCGCCAAGCCAATCATCATCGGCCAGCGCACTGAAATCAACACGGAAACCAAAAGATTGAGCTTTCCGCACTCCTTGTCGGAACGGGCGGCGAAGTATTTTTGGTCGGAGCCGCTTGCAAGACCCGATATCGCCTGCTGAACCATGTAAAAGCCCATAGCGATAATAAGGAATTGGAAGAATTTGTATTCGGGGTCGTCGGGCATTTGGACATGCCATGAGGGCAGCGCCTCCGTCCACGAAGTGTTGCCCGTTACATCGGCCGCTACCGCTTTAAGGGAGTCTGCCGCAGAAAGGACGGTGCCGTTGACTTCGATTGGCGTAAACATATTGTACGCCATTATTGAAAGCACAATCGCGCCGCCGATAATCAGCGCGGACTGCAAAAGGTCGGCTACAACAACGCCGTAGAAGCCCGCCGAAGCCGTGTATGCTACGGCAACGAGCGCAAAGCCCACCGCGCATACGCTTGGGGCGTATGGAACGAACATCGAAAGAAACTGCCCTGTGCCGCGAATCAAGTAGGCAATCATGCCGATTACCGGCAAAATGGATACGATTGCGGTCAATAGACGGGCGGCGTCGGCATCTTTGCCGTTGCCGAAGCGGAACTGCATCCATTCAGCCCCTGTCATGCATCCCGAACGGCGGTGCCACTTTGCCGTGAAGCACAAGATGAACACCAAAATCAAAACAACCCCGCCTCTGAATTCGATGAAGAGGGCGCGCGGTCCAATCATAAACAAAAACGACGTGATGACCATCGTTCCCGTCAAGTCGAACCAGTTTGCCATGCCCGAAGTTCCGAGCAAATACCATGGCAGCGTTCTGCCGCCCAGGAAGTATTCGTCAAGCCCTCCCGAAGCTTTCTTTGCAAGAAGCACGCCTATGCCTATTAAGGCGGCGGCGTAAATTAAAATTACGATGTAGTCGATAGTTTCTAATCCCATAATGGCAGTGTGTGAAAATTTGTTTTATTTGCCTTGCGAAGATTTCGTTTTTATAGGCAGTTCATCCGAGGGTTCGATTTCTCCGCGGAAAAGCTGCCCCGCCTTGCCGCAGAGCCTCAAATACAAGTCGGAGTCGTCGGGGGCGTAAGAGAGGAAGCGCGAACCGTTGCCTTCGGGAGGATTGTTCGTGACCTTGAAAATCTGCGTAGCTTCGTCCATTTCGTCAAACATTGCCACATACAGGAGATCCGCTCCCGCCTTTTTGGCTTCGACAACCTGCTGCCAGAAGAATTTGCCGCCGAGTCTCGGGATATGGTCGAATTTTGCCTTTCTGTCCGCATAGCGGTTTGCCCAGCTGAATCCCGGGAACGCCAAAGGCATATAAAGCACTCCGTTTTCCTTGCACCACTTGGCGTCGGGGGCGAATTGGTTTTTCGCATGGTTTTTAGCGCCGTCAATGCCGCCGAAACGCCCGACACTCCAAGGCAGAAGAACGTCCGCGCTCTTAATCATGTCATGCAGGCGCTTGTCCTTGATTGTGTCGCGGTCGAGAGTGCGCCAGTAGGTCGGAGTGCCCAAAACGATTGCGCATCCGCCGTATTTTTCGTCGTTTTTGAAGAAATTGATGAGGTCTGCCTGTTCTTCCATAGTGTAGGCGCGGTTGTCGCCAAAGCCTATGCCGTAAATTGCCACAACAGGTTTTCCGTTATGGCGCATATAGGCGGGAGAATCGAAGAATTTGTATTCATCGAGGAGCTTTTTCCAGTCCTTCTTTACCTTTTCCAAAGAATTTTTGTCGTTGTCCTTGCCCATGAGGGTCAAGTCATACATAATGGCGATTGCTCTGCCGTTGTTTTCCGCGCCTTTTAAGGCGTTTTTAAACACGCGGTTGTTTGATGGCAGAAGCAAGTCCGACTGGTGGTGCCCGCCCGTGACGTCGAGGGCGAAACGCTGGAGGAAAACACCGTCAATGCCGTAGTCTTTCATCCACTTGAAGTGGCGGTTTACGGTTTTCGGGTTTTCGTTTGTGTAAACATATGCGGTTGAGCCGTCTGAATGCTTGAATTTGCTTGCGATTTTTTCGTCGGGGTCAAGCTCCGAAACATCGGGCCATGCGTCTATGCCGCATTTTCCCGGCTCAAATTCTTCGGCGGGAGTTTCCCAGTGTTCCCAGCCGAGACCCGAACCGTCTGTCGGAACTCTGTACCAGCCTTGATATCCGCAGAAAACTTTGCCTTTTAAATTGTTGCAGTAGGGGGCTTGTTTTGCCGAATTTAAGCCTGAGCAGGCAATCAAGGCGAACGCCGCCGCCGAAATTGCGAGAAAAGATGTAAATTTTTTCATTGGTGATAGTCTGTTAAAAAATGTATTTAATTAAATATGTTATTTCTATAAAAAACTTGTGCTAAGGCAAGACTAAACTTTTTTCGGCAGGCGCAAAAAAAAAGAGAGGGCTAAAACCCTCTCTTAAATTTTTTACTGCTTGCGGTTTTACGCCTGTTTCATGTCTTCAAGAGCCGCTTTGCGAGAAAGCCTTACCTTGCCCTTGTCGTCGATGCCGATGCATTTTACAATCATCTCGTCGCCAAGCTTGCAGACGTCTTCCGTCTTCTTTACGCGGAAATCCGCAAGTTCCGAGATGTGCACCAAGCCTTCCTTGCCCGGCAGACATTCGACGAATGCGCCGAATTCCTTTATGGAGCGGACGATGCCGCGGTAGGTTTTGCCGACTTCAATTTCGGCCGCAATCAATTCGACTTCCGAAACCGCGCGGTTCATTGAAGTTGCGGAATTCGCAAAAATCAAGACTTTGCCGGGGTTGTCGTCGTCGATGTCGATTTGCGCGCCCGAAACTTCGGTTATGCGGCGGATGTTTTTGCCTCCGGGGCCAATGAGCGCGCCGACTTTATCGGGGGAGATGGTAAAACCTGCAGCAAGCTCGTGGCCGCCATAATTTGTGAAAATATCTCCGCAGCTTTTCATAGCTTCAAAAAGGTTAAAACCGGGCACACTTGTGCCGGAGCCTTTGCCAACACCGTCATCGCAGCTTATAAGCATACAGGGCTTGTAGTATTATGAAGTAATCCTTGATGCAACGATACCGATAATTCCGTGATGCCAACCATAGCCGGAAAGCACAAGGACCGATTTGTCTTTAAATGAAGGGTCGTTTTCAACCATATTTTCAGCATCGCGGAAAATAGAAGATTCCTGCGTCTGTCTGTCACGGTTTTCTTCGTCAAGATATCTTGCGAGTTCCATACATTCTGAAAGACTTTCGGATAAAAGCAAACGAACCGCTTTTTCGGGGTTGCCGATTCTTCCTGCTGCGTTTATTCTCGGCGCAATGGAAAATCCTACCGATGATGCGTCTATATTTCTGCTGCGAAGACCGGATGTAATAATAAGGGCGTCAAGTCCTTTGTTGGGAGAACTTAAAATCTTGTTAAGCCCGAAATCAACAATAATTCGGTTTTCGTCGGTGAGGTCAACAACGTCGGCAATTGTACCGGTTGCGATAACGTCGCCGAGAGTATCTAAAATTTTAAGAGCAACACCATCTTCAAGAGCGCAAAGGAGTTTGAAAACAACCCCAACGCCCGATAAAGATTTAAAGGGGTATCCGCAATCGGGACGATGAGGGTTTACAACTGTGCAGTCGGGGAGAACATCAGGACATTGATGATGGTCGGTTACAATAACCTCCATACCCAGACTTTTTGCAAGAGCAACTTCCTCACAGGCGGTGATGCCTGTATCAACTGTTATTATAAGTTCACAACCGTTTTTGTGAATCTTTTTAACTGCATCACAGTTTAAACCATATCCCTCTGTTTCTCGACTTGGTATGTAAAAAGAAACGTCAGCCCCCAGGCCGGAAAGGTATTTAACTAAAGCGGCAACGGAAGTTATTCCGTCAACGTCGTAATCGCCGTAAACAGTTATTTTTTTGCC
>JAGBWO010000220.1 GCA_017629765.1 Opitutales bacterium
ACGGATGCGGCTTCGGGGAAAGCTCGCCCAAAGTACCAGCCTCGCCCTTGCGAAGGGGAAAGCCCGCCGTTATTATTGCGTCGTAAAAATCTTTGGGATCCCCCATTCCGAGAGACTGAAAGCCGTTTAAAATTTCCGGCCACGCCTTTTCGTAAAGCCCCGATGTCACCAAGCCGATTTTTATGTTCTTGGATTTCAGCGCAAGCAGAAAGTCTTTTATCCCCTCTGTTGGAGTAAACGCCCCGGGGCGCCCCCTGCCCTGCATGATTTCATCCATTTCAAAATGCGTATGCTTAAAATAAAAGCCGCGAGCCTCTTCGAGGGTTTTATCGGGGCAATATTTGTTTATGCAGTGGCTCAAATGCTCTGAGACACTGTGCCCCGAAACGAACGGAAGGTCGGCTTCTTCAAGCTGAAATTTATCGTCCCCCAAAAGGCTTGCCGTCGTTTTTTCGATAATCCAAATCCAGAAGCTCTCGCTTTTTATCGTCGTGCCGTCAAGATCCATCAAAACAGCCTTCAAGGGCTTTTTGACGTCTACGCCGCTTACGGGATAATAGGCGGGATAGCCGAGCTCGCTTTTGACGTGCGCGAATGTTTTGTCGTCAAAAGCCACGAACTCGACCTTTTTGTCGCCCGTTGCGCAAATTGCGTTTACGCCGTCTTTGCCTACGGAAAATCTGCCGTCTGAAGTTGCGTCCATATCCCAAAACATGGAGTCTGCGCCGAAGGTTCCCAAATTCGGGAACGTGATTTCTCTTTCAAGTTTTTTCATAAATCGCATCAAAAAATTATTTACGGGATTTATCCCAAAGCCCGCCGCCGTTTTCAAGATTTTTTTTGACAGTCAAAAATGTTTTGATTTTCTTGAAAGGGCAAAAAAAAATGAAAAACCATGCGGACAAAACTCCGATAAGCAATCCGACGAATAAAAAAGACGCCTTTTAGTGGCGTCTTTTTTTTGCGGAGTTTTGTTGCATTAAAGAGTCTTCAACTTTTTCAAAGCGGTTTTATAAACGTCTTTCGCCTTCCAGCTGTCGGAAGTCCCGATGATTTCATCGAAGAGCTTAAACCACTTTTCAGTGCGGAATTTATGCAAGTCATTGCGGTTTACATTGCCATACTTTGCCTTAAATTCGTCGGTTGCCATAATCATCCAGCGCAATTCGTCGGCGGGAATGACATGCTCGTTGATGATTCTCGAATATTTTTTGACTTCGGCGGGAGTGGCTTCCCTTCCGAGCATTTCCAAGAATGCTGTTTTTACAACGCCCTGAGCTTCTTCAACCCCATAGGAGTACGCGCGGTATTCCCTGAACGCCCCGCCCCTTTGAACAGGCCCGTGGTTGCAGCGCAAGAGGTGCTGCAATGAACGCTCCTGCTTTTTGAAGTCTTTCTGGAGCTTTGAAGAGCCGACATATTCGGGATTATACATGAATGCGGAAGGCTCGTCGCACAAAATGTCCCACCTGCCGTCGGCCAAACCCGAATGCTTGCCAAGAGATTTGTTGCCCTTGATTTCAAATTCGTCGACGCCGTCGGCAACAATTCCGTATGCGGACGCTTCGCCGTCCAAAACGTTGTTTATGATTTTGGCCCCGACAAAAGTCTTGTTGCGCTTGTCGCTCGGCACCCAGACCGTCGCGCCGCAGGGAACCGCTATGTGGATTCTTGCGCCGCGGCTGTCGATTAGGGTGTCCTTTACGAGAACTCCCGAATAGTCGTACTTGCGCATTGAAGTTTTATCGTCTTTCGGCAGCTTGCCGCCGTCGATTTCGTAAAAGCCCAAGCCGTCAACCATATTTATGCCGCCCAAGCTTTCGCGCGAAATCGACGCGATTACATTGTCCTTGACCTGGCTCCCGGGAGCGCAGAACAAAACAATGCCGACGTCCGTAGGGTCTATTACGATGTTGTTTAAAACGGTGGAATTTCGCGCCGCGCAAGATATGCCGTCGCCCCACTTAAAAGGTTTTTCCTGCGGATTTCTGCCGTTGCCGCGCGCGTCCGCGCCGCAGCCGAACAAAATCGAATTTTCAATCGTGCAGCTGTCTCCGCCTTCATGAAGCTTGAAAGTGGACCATGTGCGCGAATTCATAAAAACGCAATTTTTTATGAGCTGGTTTTTTGCGCCGCCGCCCCCGAACCATGCGAGTTCCGGCCCGCCGCCGTTTGCGTATGGCGGCAGTTCGTAGCGGTTGCCGTCAAGAATGACTTTTTCCAAAACGATGTCGCTTTTGCCGTTGCCGCTTAAAATTTGCCCTCCTTCGGGCGAAGTTATTTTAAGGCGCGCGTACTCTCCAATTCTGGAAGCGTCTTTCGTGTAAATTTTCTGCCCGTTGTGCATAAAGCGTATGGTTTTGTTTACGGGAATCACCGCCCCCTTTTCCAAAACCACGCTGTCGCCTTTATCCAACGCGGACTGAATTTCCTCTGCGCTGCGAGCAACCACCTCGGCGGCAAAAGCCGAAGCCGAAGCGGCAAAAATGCAGAGCCCCCCCAATATTTTATGCATATGTTTTCTCATAGATGCCGGAAATTTAAACTCTGCCCGAAAAATTAGTCAAATCTTTTTATTTTTTCAAAAACTTGACGAAACAAGGCTGCGCATATAAAAAGAGAGCGGATTTTTTATTATGAAGAAGCTGTTTTCATTATTTCTTTTAATTCCCGCCATTCTCTTTTCGGCAGGGAATTTCTGCGAGGACGAGGCAAAGGCCTACGCCGAACAGACAAAAATCGCAAACGAGGCGGAGGAGCTTTTCGACAAGGCAAAATCGGACCAAAGCGACATTTTGGCAGACTATTTCGCCGCAATAGAAGTCTATTTAAACGGGCTTAAAGCCCTGCGGCGGCCCGACCGCGCAGCGCGAATTTTTGAGAGGTTTCAGGAAAGGGGGGATTCCTACGCATTTGCGACAAGAATTTGCCTTGAAGCGTCGCTTTCCGCAAACGGCGGCAAGCTTTCCGAAGAAAGAGAGGCGCAGCTCATATCTCTTATAAAAGAAGCCAAGAAAAAATCGAAAGGCGGAGCAAAAGACTTTGAAGAATCGCTAAGCGAAGTGCTTAAAAAAGGAAATCCCCTTGTAAAGCCTTCCGAAAGACTATCCGAAACGGTAAAAGAATTGCGGGCAAAATCCGATAAATAGAATTTATGAAGCTTTTGACATTCAAACATAACGACAACGTTTATCTCGGAGCCGTCTGCGAGTGCGGAAAAACCGTCGTAAAACTCTCCGACGTCGGGCTTAATTTCAACTCGATGCAAACGCTAATCCAAAATATAATGGATTCGGAACTCGAGCTGATAAGAACCGCAACCAAAACCTGCGAAATTTTCAAGCGCATACCGATTTCCGAAATCGAGCTTTTGGCGCCGATTCGCTACCCCGCGCGGGACATCATTTGTCTCGGGCTGAACTATGCCGACCATATCGAAGAGGCCGCGCGCTTCAATTCCAAAAAATTCGGCATAAATATGCCCAAAGCGGTTTATTTTTCAAAGCGCGTGAACGAATCGGTCGCCCCATACGGAAAAATTCCGAGCCATCCCGAACTTTGCGACTCGCTCGACTACGAGGCGGAGCTTGCCCTTGTGATTTCCAAAAACGCAAGAAACGTAGCGGCAAAAGACGCCTTGAAATATATCTTCGGCTACACCATAATAAACGACGTGTCGGCGCGCAATGTCCAGACCGAACACAAGCAGTGGTACTTCGGCAAGAGCCTCGACGGCTTCTGCCCTATGGGGCCTTTTCTGATAACGGCCGACGAAATAGGCGTCTATCCCAAGCTGAAAATCCAAAGCTATGTGAACGGGGAGCTGCGCCAAAATTCAAATACCGAAAATATGATTTACAAAATTCCGCAAATAATAGAAGAGCTTTCAAGCGGAATGACTTTGCAGGCCGGCACAATCATAGCTCTGGGAACTCCGTCGGGAGTCGGCCTCGGCTTTAATCCGCCCAAATTTTTAAGGAGCGGCGACACCGTAACCTGCAAAATAGAAAATATCGGCGAAATTTCAAACACGGTCGAATGACGCGGCGCTGTTTTGAAGTTTCCAAACCCTCAAAAAAAAGCTTTACAACCCCGCCCTTTTAATACAGCGTTTATTTCCATAAAAAATTTTTAACAAAATTTTAATCTGAAAACCAAGAAAACATTATGGCAGATATCGAACAAAGAGTAAAAGAAATCATCGTAAACCAGCTCAATGTAAAAGAGTCTGAAATCACCCCCGAGGCCAGCTTCATAGATGACCTCGGCGCTGATTCCCTCGACACAGTGCAGCTTATTATGACGTTTGAAGAAGAATTCAAAGACGAAATCAACGGCGAAATCCCCGAATCCGAAGCGGAAAAGCTCACAACAGTGGGGAAAGTAATCGACTACATCAAGGAACGCTCGCAAAAAGCGTAACCGATTGGTGAGAATTTTTGAATTTTGAATTTACCGGCCCATTTGCGGGAGCATATTGCACTCACAGTGGGTCGTTTTTTGTTTTTTAAAGGCAAATTATTGCATAGCGGCGAAATTCGCGCAAACAGAAAGATTTTTATATGTCAAGAGAACGAATCGTTATAACAGGCATTGGAACCGTATCCTCTTTCGGAGACGGAGTGGACATTTTTTGGGACTCTTTGGTGGCGGGCAAAAGCGGCATATCAAACATAACCGGCTTTGACGTATCGGAGTTAAACTGCAAAGTGGCGGCGGAATGCAAAGACTTTGACGCCACAAAATACATGGACCCCAAACAGGCAAGGCGTTCGGACCGCTACACGCACTTTGCAATGGCGGCGGCAAAGCTCGCCATGGAAGACGCAAAGCTCGACCACTCGTCGGTTTCTCCCGAACGCTTGGGAGTGCTTATAGGCTCCGGCGTCGGCGGCATGGACACAATCGAACAGCAGTCGAGGGCGTTCCACCAAAGCGGCGCGCGCAGGGTTTCGCCGTTTATGATTCCGAACTTGATTTCAAACATGGCAGGCGGCGTTGTCGCAATCGAGCTTGGCGCAAAGGGCGTCAATTTCGGCATTGTGAGCGCCTGCGCGACGGGCACCCACGCAATCGGCGAAGCGCTGCTGCACTTGCAGCTCGGCAGGGAAGACGTTATTTTGGCGGGAGGCAGCGAAGCCGCCGTTACGGGGCTTTCCTTTGCGGGATTCTGCGCAATGAAGGCGATGGCGACAAACTATAACGACGACCCGACACATGCTTCGCGCCCCTTCGATTTGAACCGCTGCGGCTTTGTGATGGGCGAAGGAGCGGGAGTGGTCGTGCTTGAACGCCTCGAACACGCCTTGGCGCGCGGAGCGAAAATTTATTGCGAAATTTCGGGCTACGGGGCGACTTGCGACGCATACCACATCACAAGCCCCGACATTGAAGGCAGAGGGCTTTCGCTCGCCCTTGAACGCGTGATGCAGGACGCGGGAGTAAAGCCCGAAGAAGTCGACTACATCAACGCGCACGGCACCTCCACGCAATACAACGACAAATTCGAAACCCTCGCCATCAAAAAAGTTTTCGGCGAACACGCAAAGAAGCTAATGGTAAGCTCCACAAAGAGCATGACGGGGCATCTGCTCGGCGCGGCGGGCGCGATTGAGGCGGCGGTATGCGCAAAAACTCTCGAAACGGGAATTGTAGCCCCCACAATCAATTACGAAATTCCCGACCCCGAATGCGATTTGGACTATGTCCCGAATGTGGCGAGAAAGGCGGACGTAAAAGTCGCAATCAGCACGAATTTGGGATTTGGCGGACACAACGGCGCATTGCTCTTCAAAAAATACGAAGCGTAATTTTCGCCGAACGCAAAAAAGACGCTCTTTGCGGGCGTCTTTTTTTTGCGCCTTGCATTGCGCGCGCCCATCTATAATATATATCCCTGCTTGATATGAAAACAATAATCTGCCTAAGCGCATTTCTCTTAGCTTCAATATACGCATCCGCGCAGGAAGAAAACCCGTCGCAATTTGTCGACTCTTGGATTGGCCCGGCGGAAGCGGCAATACGGTGATAAAAGCCGAAAATCTTTCAAAGGAAAACATTTGCGTCACAGAAGCGTTTTTAAACGGGAAACCTCTGAAACAAGCATGGTTAAGGCATTCTCAAATTATTGCCGGCGGAGAATTGACGCTTAAAATGTCCAAAAATCCCGACAATTCCTGGATTGAAACTCCGCCGCCCTCCCCTCTTTCATACTTAAAGAATCAAAAGCTTAAACAGCCTTGACTATCGAAGTCTTTTGCGCTTATTTTCTTTCAAATATTTTACAACAACACTAAAAATCTCAAAAAAAATGGCAGACGCAGAATTCAAATATCAGGAAATGTTCCCGCACGGCAAAGACGAGACCAAATACAGGCTCATTACAAAAGAAGGCGTATCAGTCTCGGAATTTGAGGGCAGAAAAATTTTAAAAGTCTCAAAAGAAGCCCTCACGACCTTGGCGCGCGTGGGCTTTCACGATGTGGCGTTTATGCTGCGCCCCGCCCATCTTAAAATGGTAGCCGACATATTGGAAGACGACAACGCGTCCGAAAACGATAAATCCGTCGCCCTTACAATGCTTCGCAATGCGGAAGTCGCGGCGGGCGGAGTTCTGCCTTTCTGCCAAGACACTGGGACTGCCACAATAGTCGCGCACAAGGGTCAAAGCGTCTGGACCGACTGCGACGACGCCGAAGCCCTTTCAAAAGGCGTCTTTGAATGCTACACGCAAAACAACCTGCGCTACTCGCAAAACGCCCCCTTGACTATGTGGGACGAAGTGAATACGGGCTGCAATCTCCCCGCGCAAATCGACATCTATGCGGACAATTCCGACAAATACGAATTTTTGTTCGTCGCAAAAGGCGGCGGCTCCGCAAACAAGACATACCTTTATCAGGAAACAAAAGCCCTGCTTACGCCAAAGCGCCTTGTAAGCTTTATGATTGAAAAGATGAAAACGCTCGGCACTGCGGCATGCCCCCCGTACCACTTGGCGTTTGTAATCGGCGGCACGAGCGCGGAAATGAATTTGAAGACCGTAAAGCTCGCTTCGACGAAATACCTCGACAACCTCCCTACTTCCGGCAACAAATACGGCCACGCTTTCCGCGATGTCGAGCTTGAAAAACTCGTATTGGAAGAAGCCCACAAGCTCGGTATCGGAGCGCAGTTCGGCGGCAAATACTTCGCTTTGGACGTTCGCATCATAAGAATGCCACGCCACGGCGCGTCATGCCCGGTGGGTCTTGGCGTATCCTGCTCCGCCGACCGCAACGCAAAAGCCAAAATCGACGAAAACGGCGTATGGATTGAGGAGCTTGAAGCAAACCCGAGCCGCTTCATTCCCGAAAAATACCGCAATGTAAACACGGGGGACGGAGCGGTTAAAATCAACTTGAACCGCCCGATGAACGAAGTTTTGGCGGAGCTTTCAAAATATCCCGTAAAAACCCGTTTAAGCCTCGACGGAACAATTATCGTTGCCCGCGACATCGCCCATGCGAAACTTCTCGAACGCCTCGAAAGCGGAAAAGGGCTTCCCGAATACTTCAAAAACCACCCCGTTTACTATGCGGGTCCGGCAAAGACTCCCGAAGGGATGCCCTCAGGATCTTTCGGGCCGACAACTGCGGGAAGAATGGACTCTTACGTCGATATTTTCCAAGAAAACGGCGGCAGCATGGTTATGATTGCAAAGGGCAACCGCTCGCAGGCGGTAACCGACGCATGCAAAAAGCACGGAGGCTTCTATTTGGGTTCAATCGGCGGTCCCGCCGCGCTTCTTGCAAAATCCAACATCAAGAAAGTCGAGCTTGTCGAATATCCGGAGCTTGGAATGGAGGCGATTTGGAAGATTGAAGTCGAAAACTTCCCCGCCTTCATCTTGGTTGACGACAAAGGCAATGATTTCTTTAAGATGCTTTAAAAAAACAACTTGACATAATTAAATAGCGAGGTTTAAGATATTTTTATATTTTAAACCTCTTTTTTTATAATGAACAAATACATACCTATATTAATGTTGGGGATTTTAGCCTCTCCGACATTTGCCGCAAACTACACGGCAACCGTTGACGGAAATTTCACGAACCCTGAAACTTGGGGCGAAACGGAATTAATTCCGACAGCCGAAGATTCTTTTACCATCGGAAGCGGCATAACTGTTGATATTACTTCCGCCGTAGTTGCGAATAAAATCGAATACGCCCACAACTATCAAAATCCCGGCATTTTGAACATTACAGGCGAAGATGCCTCGCTTACGCTTTCAAGCTATTCGAGCCTGTTCTACCAGTACATGATGGTTTTCAATGTTTCAGAAGGCGCGAATTTGGACGCAAAATTTAGCTGGGGAGGCGGCGGATACTACAAAATGAATATAGACGCCGCAACCGCGACTTTGGCGTTGGATCAATTTCAAGGCTCAAAATTCGATGGTGATGAAACTCTCGATTCCGGCATCTATCTCACAAACGGGGCTGTTGCAACTTCGGCAAGCAACTGGAATTTGAATCCATCGAGCGCGGACCACTCCGTAACGGTTTCGGTTGACAATTCAAAGCTCCAAATGTCCGCAAGCAACTGGCTTACAATAAACACCTCGGGCAGCAATTCGCAAGCGAACATCTATGTAAAGAATAACGGCGTGGTAAACAATCTCGGTTCGTTTACTACATCGGGAGAAAATTCCGTTGCAAACATCGAAATCGAAAACAGTACGGCAACCCAAAGCGGTTCGACTTTTCAAGCGACAGGTCAAAATTCGACCCTAAACTTCACGGTTAAGGAAAGCTCATACGCATTAAGCGGAGACTTTAAAATGCTTGCGGACGCAACCGACGCAACTTTAAACCTCTCTTTCATAGACAATGCTTCGCCGATTTCAATATCTTACATGTATGTCGGTGCAAGAAACGGCGGCACAGTCAACTTCGCCATGAAAAATTCCGAAATAAACACTAACAATTTCTATATCGGACAGCATGAATATAATCTCAACTCAAACGTTTACAATAATGGGCTTACAAATATTTCCCTGTATAACTCAAAAATGACGTTCACGCAATTCAAGGTAAATTACTGGGATAATTCAACCACGACCATCGCCCTCAGCGGCAATTCAAAAATGGTTCAATCGAGTGGCTCTACCATTAATTTTGGCACGAGAGACGGAGAGAAAAACGGCGGCGAAGTAATCTTGCAGCTCGGCGACTATGTTGACGGCAATTTTGTCGCGGCGCAGGCGGGAGCATTTCAAGGCTCTTACGAATTTTTTGCAACGTCCACAAGCACGCTAAAATTTTTGCTCGGAGCCGAAAACTTCACAAAAACGGGCGAAGAAACACAGGGAGCATTAATCTCTGCAACATATTTTAAGCCCGTGCAAGGTGAAATCATCCTCGATTTTTCTAATGTTATCGGCTTGGAAGAAGGCTATTACACGGTAGCCTTGATTGCATGCACTTCAAAACAGTCTATGGAAAGCTTGAACGGATTGACCGCTTCCTACAACGACTTGTTTGAACAAAATGTAATTGAAACGGACATTGTAAAGCTTTTCTACGACGATAACGGCGATTGCTACACAATAAAAGACGGCGTTCTCTATGCCAACATCGAAGTTCTGAACATCATACCGGAACCGGGCACATACGCCGCGATTTTCGGCGCGCTTGCCCTTGCATTTGCAGCATACCGCAGAAGAAAGTAATTATTCACCAAACATTTCAAAAGGCGCATTGACAAAATGCGCCTTTTTTTGTTATTTGTTTCAATATGAAATCGTTATTTAACCCTTTCGGGGTGGATGTGGAAACATCTCCCGCCAAAAGATTTTTGCCCGCATTTGCGCTAAGCCTGCTCTTCGGATATGGATTTTATGCAGGCGGCATTTTTACAACAAACATATTTCTTGCCTTGATATTTTTATCGCTATTGCCTTTCGATAAAAATTTTTACGCGCCTTTCGGCTCCAAATTTTTAATTCTTGCAGGCATTGCATTCTGGTGCGGAATATTTTTTGAAAACTCCCCGCTTGCCGCCGTTTGTTTTTTTGTTTCGCTTGCAATACTCCGCATAAGCCAAGAGTTTTTCGAAGAAAAAACAAAAACATATTCATGGATTTTGAGGGTTGCCGCGTTCTTTGCCGTGCAGGGAATTTTTGAGCCTTTCAGCTTTTTGAACAAATATTCCAACCGTATTATTCCAAGCAGAATAAAATACAGAAAGCCGAACGCTTTAAAAAACATCGCCGCATTTTTAACCATATTCATAATCGCAGCGATATTTCTTGGGCTGTTTTGCGTGGCGTCTCCGCAGTTTGAATTCTTAATGGATTTTATTTCAGACTACGTCTTGATGTTGGCGTTCCCGAATCTTTCCTCGTTTTTTTCATGGATATTTTTATCATGGCTATGCTTCGGACTGTTCAGCATTACGGCATATTCAAGCGTCGTAAATACCTTCAAAGAAGCGGAAGATGAAATGCCGAAAACAGAAGTTTTCCCGCAAAAAAATTTTTCAATACGCTACGCAAAAACTTTTTCGACCGCGCTTGCAATTTTCAACGCGATATTTTTGCTCCAAAATATTTTCGACTTAAAATATATTTTAAGCGGTTGCGTTCTCCCGCAAGGAACGACATACGCAAAATTTGCAATGGACGGAAGCTTTGCTCTCGCAATCGCGACACTTCTTGCCGCCGCGATAATAATTGTATGCTTTAAAGACTGCACTAACACCAAAGACTGGCGTTCTGCACGCATTCTTGCCTATATATGGATAGCGCAAAACATAATGCTTGGCATATCCGCCTGCACAAGACTCGCCTCATACACAAGCGCCTACGGAATAACAACCACAAGAATTTATGGCTTCGCGTTTTTTGTAATAGTCTTTGCCGGTTTTGCGTTTACCGCCGTAAAAATCGTAAAAAACAAGCCTCTGAGATGGCTGATAGACGCAAACATCTATTCCGCCGTCGCCCTGCTTGCCGCAATGTCCGTTTGGGATGAGGAAAAATTTGCGGCAAACTACAATGTAAACCTGTTTTTAAGCGGGAACAAAAATCTCGACTTTGAATACCTTTCAAGCCTAAGCGCCGCATCCGCAATCCCCGCCATTGTCGACCTTGCCCAAGCAAAAGAAAACCAATATACGCTTGCGGCAAAAAATTATTTGGAAAACCAACGCAAATTTTATATGTTCCAAGATTTTTCAGGCAAACGCTTTAACTATAAACCATACAAAACGCAAAAAATTCTCGAAAATTATTTCAAATGACAAAACAAAAAAACATTCCCTTAATTCTTTTGACAATCCTTGCCGCCCTCGGAGTTTGGTCGTACATCGACGCTTACGACCGCTCCGTATGGTATGTCGAAATGGCAAGCGTTTTGACAGTCGGCGGACTGCTTGTAATAACATATCCGTTTTTCAAGTTTTCAAATACCTCCTACATTATAGTGTCGCTTTGGCTTGCAATGCATACAATCGGGGCGCACTACACTTTTGAAAGAGTGCCTTTCGACTGGGTTAGCGAACTCATAGGCTCCTCGCGCAACCATTATGACAGAGTCGCGCACTTTGTGATTGGCTTAAACTCATTCTGCGTTGCGGAATGGTTTCAAAAAACAGGAAAGGCGAAGGGCTTGGGCGTTTGCGCGTTTATCGGGGTAATTTTCATTATGGCTATGGCAAATGCCTGGGAGCTGATTGAATGGGCTTACGCCGAAATAGACGGAGGTTCGACGGGCGCGGCGTTTCTGGGCTCGCAGGGAGACATTTGGGATGCCCAAAAAGATATGCTTGCCGACTCTCTCGGCGCCGTCTGCGCGGCGATATTTTTCGTTTGGAAAAACGGCGCAAGAAAATCTTGAAGCATCCTTTGAACGCGCAAGTTTTGCTTTTGGCGATTTTTTATATTGCAAATGCAAAAACAATGGGCATCATTTTTTTACTTAAACCCAAAATATTGCAATTATGGTATCATACAAAGAATTAGGTTTGGTCAACACGCGCGAGCTTTTCAAAAAAGCTTTCGCGGGCAAGTACGCAATTCCCGCGTTCAACTTCAACAATATGGAACAAATGCAGGCCATCATCCAGGCTTGCGTTGAAACAAAATCGCCTGTCATTTTGCAGGTTTCGAGCGGCGCGCGCAAATACGCAAACCAGACGCTCCTGCGCTACATGGCGCAAGGCGCTTGCGAATACGCAAAAGAACTCGGCTTCAACGTTCCCGTTGTATTGCACCTCGACCACGGCGATTCGTTTGAACTTTGCAAATCCTGCATTGAATACGGATTTTCTTCCGTCATGATTGACGGTTCCGCCCTGCCCTACGAGCAGAATGTGGAATTGGCGGCAAAAGTAGTCGACTACGCCCATAAATACGACGTCACAGTCGAAGGCGAACTCGGCGTTTTGGCAGGCATTGAAGACGAAGTTTCGCACGAAACACATTCATACACCCGCCCCGAAGAAGTTGAAGACTTCGTAAAGAAGACAGGCGTTGACTCTTTGGCAATTTCAATCGGCACTTCTCACGGCGCATTCAAGTTCAAGCCCGAACAATGCACCCGCAACGCCGAAGGCAAGCTCGTTCCTCCTCCGCTTCGCTTCGACATTTTGAAGGAAATCGAAGAGCGCATTCCGGGCTTCCCGATTGTACTGCACGGTTCATCCTCCGTTCCGCAGGAATATGTCGACATCATCAACGCAAACGGCGGCAAGCTCGAAGCGGCAGTCGGCATCCCCGAAGAACAGTTGCGCCAAGCCGCAGAATCGGCTGTCTGCAAAATCAACATCGACTCCGACGGCCGTTTGGCAATGACAGCTGCAGTTCGCGAAGTTTTGACAAAGAAGCCTGCGGAATTCGACCCGCGCAAATACTTGGGTCCCGCGCGCGACGAATTGAAAAAGCTTTACATGCACAAAATCATCAACGTATTGGGTTCCGCAAACAAGGCGTAATCGATTCAAATATTTACAAGAAAAGACGCTTCCATTTGAGGCGTCTTTTTTTTATCCCTCCGGGAAACGGCAAACTAAAATCTAAGAGAAAAAAAGGGCTTCCCAAAGAAGCCCTTAAAATTTTTATATAAACTGTTTTTACGCCGTTTTATTCCGCTTTTTACTTCCTTCTGCGGTATGCCGCGAATGCAAGTGCTATCGCGCCGAAGATTGCCGCGTATGTTGAAGGTTCGGGAACTACGATGTTGTTTGTGTAGTAAACAACCAACTGCATAAAGTTTATGTTGTTTCCTTCGGCATCTTGGAATTCTTCGCTTTCATTGTATTCCAAGGCGAAACGGTAACTATCTTCATCGCTTGCCAACAAAACCGAAACGAATTCTTCATACGCATATACGTCTTCCGGATTGGAAACATCAAAAAGCTCGCCGAACACTGTAGGATTAGGATCTGATGTTTGGAAGAGAACATATCTTGCTTCATCCTGTGGAGTTGTGATATTTGAAAGGTCAACAGTTATCATACCATTGCTTGTGTTATTATTCCAAGTCAAGTTCGTGATGGGAGTAATACCTGTATCATCTACAACAAATTCAATCATACCACCACTATTAAGCTTGAAACCGTTATGATTATCACCATCAGAGTTTTTGATTACAATAGAGCTTCCACCACCTACAATGCGGAATATACCTTTACCTGCAGATTCATCCCAATTATCAGTATCTTTACCAACTTCAAGACCAGATAGTAAGATTTCATTGCCAGAACCCATTACTTCAAAGGTTACATCAGAAGTATATTGCTTGCCACCCCATTCGTTAACCTTAAGCCATACACCTCTGCCATCGCCACGAGTTAATGTTGTATTGCCTTGGAATGAGTAAGAAATAGATGTTGTACTATCGAGAGCCTGAGAGCCTTGCAAAATCATTTCACCCGAACGAATAACAAGATGATTCTTATTATCTGCATTTGAACCTTTGAAAGATGCACTAATGAAACCTCCTAAAGATTCATCCTGTGTAGAATCATTACTTGTTTTAAAATTGTTTACACTAAGAGTATTTCCTTCGCCAGTCATTGTAAACCATACAGTATTGCCATCTACTAACGTTTTGTTTGTCAAATTGAAGTCGTTAGTAACATACATAGTATTGTTTTGACCTGAAATATTGATGTTGTGCGTTGCACCAACACCAACGAAAGATTCCCATTTATCCCTTATGTTAATAGTAGAATTGCTTGCATTTTCATCAATATTGAAATTAGCAACACCAGTTGATTTTTCAGTATTATTACCTGAATTAAAATATACACTACTAATATCTACAGTATTGTTTTCTCCAGAAACAAAGAATGTAGCAGAACCCGAAGCAGCTTCGTTATTACCAATATTCAAATTAGAGTTTGAATAAAGCGAAGTATAACCTAACAAGTTTAATTCTGTATTGAATGAGCTTTGGTCAAAATATACAGTCCCCATTCTTAGATTTATATCACCAATGAAAACAGCTTCGGTATAACCGTTTTCCATATCAGTACCCTGCTGATTCCAAATAATACTACCAACCGAGCTTTGACATGCACCGGCATTGGCAAATTCTAAAGACCAAGCTGAAAACTTAGAACCACCCTCCAAATTCAATACAAAGATATCATTTTCGGAAGAGAAAGTATTCCAGCCCAAATTAACATTACCACCACCTGCAATGTTTCCTCTTTCTTCTTCTTTTAAGTCCCAGAATCCAGTACCATCTGCAAGACCAACACCATTTACGATTGAACCATTTGTAAATGTAATAGAAGAATCAGTATTTTCGCCTAAACCTAAAAATAGAACATTGCCATTCCATTTTGCGCCAACATCGCTTGAAGTATCCCAACCACTATAATAAGCATTGATTACAGAATTATCAAAAACAAACGAACCTTTATTACTCATACCAATCGATTCGTTATCTTTGCCGAAATTAAATGTTGAATTTGTAAATGTTACTGCAGAACCATTACGAGTTGTTATCTTTCCATAGAAAGTTGAATCTTCTACATTTAATTCTTTTTCAGCATAAACCCAACCATTCATCTGGTAAAAAGTAGAACCATTTGCCAATGAAAGATTAGCACTTGAAGCACACTCTTGTCTTGAAATAAGAGTAGCATTATCAAGAGTCATATCAACATTATAAAGACCTGAAATAGAAACAGTAGCTCCATCTGAAATATTTACATCGCTACCCCCATCTTGAGCAAAATTGCCTGTAATATAAAAATCATTCTTAACGTTGATTGTTGAATTCCACAAACCCGTAATAGTCATATTTACAAGGCTGTCGGCAGAACCAATCGCAGCCGAAGTAGTCAGGGTGCTGTTATCCATCTTTACCCTAACCTGAGTGTCTGCCCAAGTATCCATTGTGGACGGATACAGCCAAGGAACCACAGTTGAAGTAAAATCATTCCAACCGCCGCTATCATATTGAGTCCAAACATCGGCACTGTTAAAGTCTCCGTCGGAAACGTTGTTTGCCCTTATTCTGGCGTCAACGGGAATATCCGCTTCGGTCGTTTGGGAGTAAGCAACTCCCCCTGACAGCATAAGGGATGCAATAGATAGTTCTAATAGTAATTTTTTCATAGAGTATATAAGATTGAAATAAAAAGATTTGTTTTATAAATTAAATACTTTTTTAACGGCGCAACGAAATTTGTCAAATAAATTATGTGCATCAACAACTTAGATTTCCCTAAAAACCATTAGATTCCTTTTCTCAAACCATTGAGATAAAAACAAAAAAAATCCGTATTTTTTTACAATACGGACAATAAAAAATTGAATTGAAGCAAAAAAACTTATGCCAAAACGGCAAGCGCATCGTCTTTTGAAGAATAAATGTCAAAAAACGCGGAAAGCCCCGAAATTTTGAAAACCTCCGCAACATTTGCATTTAAAGACGAAAGCGCAATTCTGCCGTCAACCGACTTTAATTTCTTGGCTGCCGACAAAAGAGAGCGCAAGCCCGCGCTGCTTATGTAGTCAAGCTCCCTTAAATCAAACAAAATCTTTTTCGCTCCCGAAGAAATCAATCCGTCAAGCGCGCCATCCAACTCCGCCGATGTAATAACATCCAAACGCCCTTTTAGGGCGGCAACGCAAATATCGTTCACTTTTTCAATGTCTATCGTCATAAAAAACCTTTCAAATTTAAGGCAATATTTTAGAAAAATAATTGAAAATGCAATCCAAATCATCCGCAAAAAATTTTCCGGAACTTTTATGGATTTCATCTGTCAAAAAAAAAACAGGTTAGTGTGTTAGATTTGGCAAAATTTGTTAAATCTGTTAATAGACGGCGCGCGGCAATTCCAATTTCTCATTAAAATGAAAACGGGATTGCCGCGTTTCCATTAAAAATGGATTTAAAAATCGGCTTTTTTTGCAAAATATCAAATTTTTTTAAACTTTTTGTTAGTTTTTTCTTTTCAAATTATTGTTTTTAAGCAATTTTTGTATCCTTTTACAATTTTGCATTCAGTGAATGCATTTAAACACTAACTAATAAAAAGTTCATAATATGAAGAAAAAGAATACACTAATTGCGATGGCGATGTTTGTTTCGTGTGCAGAAGTTTGGGGTTCAGGCTTCCAAGTTTTAGAACAAGGCGCATCAAACCTCGGCACCGCATTGGCAGGAGCAGTAGTAAATACAAATAACGACGCCACGGCGGCTTATTGGAATCCGTCTGCGGCGTTTTTTGTCGAAAGCGAAAACAAACTCGATGTGGCGATTTCGATAATTTATCCGAAAATGCAATCGCACGTCAGTGCAACCCATACAAGCCCCTATCAGCCTGGAACAAACATTCCGACACCAGGGGTCAACGATAATGCCGGCAAGCTGGCTGTCGTGCCGAACGCCTACTATGTAAGAAAATTCGGTGAAAGATTTGCGGGAACGCTCTCCATAACCTCCCCGTTCGGGCTTGCGACGCAGTATGACGAAGAAGGCAACTTTATCGGCAGATACGACGGCGTAAACAGCGACATTCAAGGCATACAAATCAACCCCTCCCTCGCCTACAAGGTAAACGACTGGCTTTCTGTTTCAGTGGGAGCCTCGGCAGACTATATCCACGCAGAACTTACATCATACACATTCATCCCGCAAAACGGATTTCCGTACGGCGGAATAGATGCGAGAACGAGAATGGATGCTTCGGGATGGAGCGGAAGCTTCAATGTAGGCGCAACCGCCAAATTTTTGGAAACGGGACGCTTCGGCATTTCATACCGCTACCAAATAAAACACGATGTCGACGGCTACGCCTCTACTTCAAACCCGATGTTTGGCATTGCAAGCCGCCAAGACATTTCCGCAAAAGTTACTCTTCCGTCAAATTTGAATATAGGCGCGTCATATAAATTCAGAGACGATTTCTGGAACCAGTTTACGGTCATGGCAGCATACACTTTCACATGGTGGAGCAGCTTCAAGAACCTTGACATCACAAATAGTTCTACGGGTGCAATCATAAGCCATACAGCGGAAAACTGGCGCAACACCCACAGGGCAAGCGTAGGCATTGCATACGAACCCGACTGGAACAAAGACCTCACTTTGCGCGTAGGCGCGGCTTTCGACCAAAGCCCCGTAAGAAACGCGAAATTCAGAACCGTCCGCGTTCCCGACACAAACAGAGTCTGGGCGACCTGCGGCTTGGGGTACAAAATCGGCAACATGAATTTCGATATTGCCTACATGCATATCTTCTTTGACGACGCAAACATCAACAACACGCAAAACCACGCATATTCGTCTTCTACCATAAAAGGTTATTATACGGGTTGCGCGCACGTCGTTTCGATGCAATTCGGCGTAAAGTGGTAATGCGAACATAATTGAAAGCAGCGCGCTTGGAATTGCGCCAAGCGCGTTTTGCAAAGCCCCCGCACAACTTTTTGCTTGACCAAAAATCGGGCATAACCAAAATTACACGCTGTTAAAAATTATGAGCTCAACAGAACAAGCCACAAAAATATTGACCGTTGAAAACAAGATGGGCATACATGCTCGTCCTGCCTCAAAGATTGTGCGCGCCTCAAACAAATATTCCGGCGCAGAACTTGTCGTTGAAAAAGACGGGGAAAAAGTAAACGGCAAGAGCATTATGGGACTTATGATGCTCGCGGCAGGCAAGGGCTCCTCAATAAAATTTGTGGCATGCGGAGAAGGGGCAATACCTATGCTTGACGAAATAGAAGATTTGTTTAAGCGCAAATTTGACGAAGAATAATTTTGTTGGCATAATTTTTGAATTTAATATTTTCTTAAAAAAATTTTTAACGCGGGCGTAGCTCAATTGGCAGAGCGCGAGCTTCCCAAGCTTGAGGTTATGGGTTCGACCCCCACCGCCCGCTCCATTTAAAAAAACCTGCAAACAAGAGCGTTTGCAGGCTTTTTTGTTGATAAACAAAGGGTTTGAGAGTAGCTGCAAAAAACAACAATCCGATATATCGATGCACGATTTTAATAAATATTTTTTTTGTCAGCTATATTTTGAGAAGAAACAATTTATTGTATATAAAACAAGAAAAAATATAACAATCAAGCATAGCGAAAACAAAACAACCCAAATTCCCGATATAACACTATCATGGTTATCACCCATAAATATCGGAAAAAGCAATAGCAAAATAAAAATTACTGAAAACAAACAGCACCCGGTCTCTGCTTTTTCTACTTTATGTTTGTATTCTTCGATATATTCGCGAACAAAAACAGCAGGGGCGATTTTTTCGGCTTCTGTGCTGCTTGATTTAAAAACTGCGTCTTTGTAATAATTGACAAACGCTTTATGCGCTTCTTCGGCTTTAACATAAATACTTTTTCTATCGGCCGCTGAAAAACGCAAAATTGTGCGTTTTTTTGTTTTCCAATTCCAATATTCAAGCCTCAAAAAAGAAACGCTCCTTTGATGCTGAAGAAAATCGTCTTCGATATAGTTGTGATAATACACACTCAAATCTATAACGTGCGAAAAGGGTATTATCTGCAAGTCTTTTAACTCCAAGTCAGATATCGACAGCCCATGCGTATGACAAATTAAATTTACCTGCTTTTCTTCTCCTAAAACATCTACTACCAAATATGCGCCATCAACGACGCCCCCGATATTTAAATCAAGTTCAAGTTGCGGCATTGTGTTATAAAAATGCGCGGCAATATCATAGCCACAATGAGGGCAACAACTTGCCTTGTCGCTAACATCTTTTCCGCATTCAAAACACTTAATTATTGCCATTATTTTTCTTTTTTACTTTTGCAATATAAATTAGCCGTTTCTATTCTTTTGCGAACCGCTTTAAGCCTATTTTAACTTTTATCGCGCTAATATAAACAACATACTGTATAATTTACAAAAAAATGCCATTTTTAAAGCAAAAAAAGCCTTTCAGAAATGAAAGGCTTTTGTTTGATAAGCTAACATTGTTGCGCAGAACGCGCAGTTTTTATTTTGAAAAATAACGGTTCAAAAGACCTTGAAATGCGCAGCCGTGCCGGGCTTCGTCTTTGCACATTTCATGCACCGTGTCGTGAATCGCGTCGTAGCCGAGCTGCTTTGCGCGCTTTGCAATCATAAGCTTGCCTTCCGTCGCGCCGTGCTCAGCCGCAACTCTCGCTTCCAAATTCGCCTTAGTGCAAGGCTCTACCACTTCGCCCAAAAGCTCCGCAAATTTCGCCGCATGTTCCGCTTCTTCAAACGCGATGCGCTTGTAGGCTTCGGCGACTTCGGGGTACCCTTCCCTGTCCGCTTGGCGGCTCATTGCAAGGTACATTCCAACTTCCGTGCATTCGCCCATAAAGTTTGCCCTCAAGCCTTCAACGACTTCCTCGTCCAAGCCTTTTGCAACTCCGATGCGATGTTCGTCAGCCCATGCCAAGCCGCCGTTTTCTTCTCTTTCAATGAATTTTGAACGAGGAGCCTTGCATTGCGGGCAAACGTCCGCAACTTCGCCTTCAAATACATATCCGCAGATTGAACATACTGTTTTTTTCATTTTTTTCCTTGTTTGATTAGTGTTAGAAATGTATTTTTTTGCTTTAAGAGGATTTCTCTTAAATTTAAAGAAAAGCTAAAATAAAATTTTTACAAAATCAATAATAATTTTCATTTTCATTTATATTTTTTAAAAATTATCCCAATAAAGCTTTTCTTCCGGACGTTTGTAGGAGGATAATTTTTCGAGCAATCTTTGGGGATTTTCGTCTTTCAATGCCATGTCAAAATGGATTTCCGACAAAAAATTCTCCTTTTTGGCGTCTTTAAAAAATTCGAAAAGCTTGTCGTAAAAACCGTTCGTATTTAAAAATCCGCAAGGAGAATTCAAGGCGCCGAGCTGCAAAAGCACCATGGCCTCGCTTATTTCGTCGAGAGTTCCGAAGCCTCCGGCAAGAGCCACATTGGCGTCTGAAAGTTCAAGCATAATCTTTTTGCGCTCTCCCATTGAATTTGTATAAATTACGCGCGTTAAATTTTGATGGACGACCTCCTTTGTGAATTGTCGGGGAACAACGCCTGTTACAGAACCTCCGTTTTCCAAAACGCTGTCGGCAAGCGCGCCCATAAGCCCGACGCTTCCCGCGCCGTACACCAGCTCAATCTTCTCCCGCGCCAAAATCCTGCCGAAATCCCGCGCCGCTTCCATAAACGCGCTGGAACCGCTTGCCGCCCCGCAGTAAACGGCGATTTTTTTCAATTTTCCCCTTTGCATAATCAGAACAGCTTTCCGTGTTCGCGCTTCAAATGCGCAGTGCTTAAATGGGTGTAGATTTGCGTCGTAGAAAGGCTCGAATGGCCAAGCATTTCTTGGAGCGAACGCAAATCAACGCCCTCGTCAACCAAATGCGTTGCAAAAGAATGCCGCAATTTATGGGGCGTTATATTCGCAGGCAAACCCGCTTCAACCAAATAATTTTTCAAATTGCGCTGGATTAAACGCGGATAGATTTGCTTTCCGCTTTCGCAAAACAAAATAAAATCGTTCCGGTTTCTGCTTAAACAATACTCATCGCTCCAAATTTTCAAAAGCTCCAATGCGCTTTTGCCGAAAGGGCAAAGCCGGACTTTTTGCCCCTTGCCCAAAACCCTCGCGGTAGCCCGATTGAAATCAATATCGGAAAACCTTAAAGAGCAAAGCTCGCTTATGCGAAGCCCCGCGCCGTACAGAAACTCCAAGCAAAGGGCGTCGCGCACGGCTTCAAAATGCTTTATTTTGCCTTCCTTAAAGTACTCCCACGGAGCCGACAAAAGTTTTGAAACCTGCTGCGGATTTAAAAACACGGGCAAGTCTTTGCGCATTTTAGGAAGCGGAAGAGATGAAAACGGATTTTCTTTCGCGCCCTTTGCCTCGCGCAAAAACCTGTGAAAGGTGCGAAGTGCCGAAATTTTGTTGTGCAAGGTCGTGCGCGACACTCTTTGAGAAAGATATGCGATGTAATTTTTCGCAAAAACTCTCGGAACGGAAAAAATGTCCCCGCCAAACATTTCATTTGAATCAAGCCACTCGTACCAATCCAAAACAGACTTGGAGTAGTTGCGCAAAGTGTATTTTGAGTATCTGCGTTGCCTGCCTATCCGATTTAAAAAATCGTCAAACTCTGCTCCAGCCTTCATAAATCAAAAGAATACCGCCTTGACGCCTTCAAAATACAAATCGACATATTTCCGGACGAACAAATAGACGACAGCCCCTATGGCAAGCCACGGACCGTATGGAATTGTTTCCATTATTTTTTTCTTGCGCACAAAAATCCTAACCCAAACAACCAACGGAATCAGAATCAAAGAACCTATTAAAGAACCGCCGAAAATAGCGAAAATCGCGCCCTGCCAACCGCAAAACGCGCCTATGCAGCCTATCAGGACCACATCGCCCTCTCCCATCGCCTCTCTTTTAAAAACGTATTCCGCCAACAGCCTGAACCAATACAAAAAACCCGTTGAAACGGCAATTCCTATCACGGAAATAAGCGCGCTTTTTATTGCGCAAAACAAAAACGGCGACTCGTCCACAGCGTCTTTCAAATGGATTTGCGGAACAAGAAAAGAAATTACAACTCCCGCAAGGCACCCTCCGACCGTAAGCATATCGGGAAGCTCCATGCAGTCTATGTCAATAAAGCTAACGACAACCATCAGCGCGAAAAAGAACATATACGCAAAAGCTTGCACCATAGGGAAGAAATTCCAAATGCAGGCAAACGCAACAGCGCACAAAATTTCCACAAAAGGATACCTGAAAGAAAACGGCTCATGGCAGCACCGCGCCCTGCCCTTTAAAATAAACCAGCTTAAAATCGGAATATTGTCGTACCACTTGATTTTTGCGCCGCATTTGCAATGGGACGGAGGTGAAATTATAGATATTCCTTCGGGAATGCGATATATGCATACATTCAAAAAACTGCCGATGCACGCCCCGAAAACAAAAAAGAATGCCGAGAAAAGCCACGGCATATTGGAAGCGGCAAGTTCAATATTTTCCAACATAATTTCATATTGCAATTATTTTTTAATAATTGCAAGCATTTTTACGAATACAAAAAAAGGCGCGCAAAAATCTCTTAAAAATGCGCGCCTTTAAATTAAAAAAGCAGCCAAACTACATTTTCGCGATTACCGCATCGGCGAATTCCGAACATTTAAGCTCTTTTGAATTCGGGATGAGGCGCGCAAGGTCGTATGTAACAGTGCGCGCGCCAATCGCGCCTTCCAATCCCTTTACGAGCAGATCGGCGGCCTCGTTCCAGCCCAAATATCTGAACATCATTTCGCCAGAAAGAATGAGCGAACCGGGATTTACCTTGTCGAGATTTGCATATTTCGGGGCGGTGCCGTGCGTGGCTTCAAATATCGCATGCCCCGAAACATAGTTGATGTTGGCTCCCGGCGCAATGCCTATGCCGCCGACCTGCGCGGCGAGCGCATCGGAAATATAGTCGCCGTTCAAATTCAAAGTGGCAACGACATCGTACTCCGCAGGGCGCGTCAAAATCTGCTGCAAGAAAGCGTCGGCAATAACGTCTTTTACGACAATCCCGTTCGGAAGCTTGCACCACGGGCCTCCGTCGATTTTTTCCGCTCCGAATTCCTTCAAAGCGACTTCGTAGCCCCAATCGCGGAACGCGCCTTCGGTAAACTTCATAATGTTGCCCTTGTGGACGAGAGTCACGCTCTTTCTGCCCTGCGCCACCGCATATTCAATCGCGCTGCGAACCAAGCGCTGCGTGCCTTCTTTCGAGACAGGTTTAACCCCTATGCCGCAAGAGTCCGGAAAACGTATTTTTTTGAATTTTGCCGAAAATTCGCTCTTCAAAAAGTCCTTCAACTTTGCAACGTCTTCCGAACCGAATTCAAACTCGATTCCCGCATAAATATCTTCGGTGTTTTCGCGGAAAATCACCATATCGACCAAGTCGGGACGCTTTACGGGGCTTTCAATTCCGTTAAAATAGCGCACCGGACGCTGGCAGACATAGAGGTCGAGCTCCTGGCGCAAGGCTACGTTCAAAGAGCGTATGCCTCCGCCAATCGGAGTCGTGAGAGGGCCTTTTATCCCTACCAAATATTCCTTGAAAGCGTTCAGCGTTTCATCGGGCAGCCACGAGCCGACTTTGTTGAAAGCCTTTTCGCCAGCCAAAACTTCGAGCCACTCTATTTTCTTGGAGCCGCCGTAAGCCTTTTCGACAGCCGCGTCAAAAACCCTGACCGACGCACTCCAAATATCGGGCCCCGTGCCGTCGCCTTCAATAAAAGGCAAAACGGGGTTATTCGGAACAATTAATTTTCCGCCGCTAATTGCAATTTTTTCAGCCATATTATTCTTCCCATTCGTGCTTGATTTCCATATCCTGCGCGGCTTCGACATTCTTTCGCTTGCCCTTGTGCCATGCATAGAACACGGGGCTTGCAATGAATATAGAAGAGAAAGTGCCTGTTATGATGCCCAAGAGGAATATCAAAGAGAAGTCTTTGATGATGCCCGTGCCGAACAAAAACAAAGCGAGAGCCGCAAAGAATGTAGTAAGCGAAGTCAAAATCGTTCTTGCGAAAGTCTTGTTGATTGACTTTCGGATTACATCGTAAAGCGACATTGTCGGGTTGAGAGGCAGTTCTTCCCTGATTCTGTCAAACACGACGATTTTATCGTTTATCGAATAGCCCACAGTCATAAGAATTGCCGCAATCATAGGAGCTGAGAAAAGCCCCGAACCTATGCCTAACATTCCCAATATGACATACAAGCCGACTGCCATCAAAATATCGTGTATAAGAGCCACAACCGCGCCAACGCCAAAGCCGATTTCAAATCTCAGCGCAACATAAAGCAGTATGCCGCCGAACGCCAAAAGAAGCGATATTACGGCGTTTTTCGTGATGTCGGAACTTACCGACGCGCCGATGCTTTCCTTGCCGACAAGCCTCAAATCTGCCTGCGGATATTTTGCCTTCAAAGCTTCAAATACGGCTTCGCCCTTGCCCGTTTCGGTCTGGACAGTCAGGATTTCATCGCCGGTTGCCAAGTCTTTTTGGTAAGACGCCTGAACTTCGCCCAAAGAGTCGTTTGAAATTGAAGTTATGTCGCCCACGGAAAGCTTTTCGGCATAGCTCAAAGTCTGCATTTCGCCGCCAGTAAAGTCGATGCTTACGCATTTGTCGCCGCGGTATGCAACCGCCATAACGCCGCACAAAATCACAATCCATGAAGCTATGAACATTGATTTAAAGTGCTTCATGACATCGATGTTTGTTTCGCCGACAAGCCTCCACTTGAAGGAATTTTTAAACCAGCCGAGCGAAACGACGATTTCGCATAGCGCCCTGCCGAAAATAAGCGCGCAGAACAAAGTCGCCAAAATGCCGACAGCCAATGTCACGCCGAATCCTTTAACGGGGCCAGTGCCAAGCTTCCACAAAATCACAGCAGTAAGAAGCGTTGTCAAGTTTGCGTCAACAATGGTTGAAAACGCCTTCTCGTAGCCCGCCTGCAAAGAGTTCCACATGCTTTTTCCCGCATTCAGCTCTTCGCGCATTCGCTCAAAAATGAGGATGTTTGCGTCAACAGCCATACCGATAGTCAAAACCAAAGCGGCAATACCGGGCAATGTCATAGTTGCCCCGAAGCTTGCCAAAGTACCCAAAATAAACATTATGTTCGCGACAACGGTAACCATTGCCAACAAGCCCATTCCGCGATAGTAAAGCACCATGAAAAGGAACACTAAGCCCGCTCCGATTGCGCCCGCCATCAAAGACGAATTGCGCGCGCCTTCCGCCATCGAGGGCCCGACTTCGTTCATCGAAGTGCGCGTAAGCCCGACTTTGAGGGGATTATTCAAGGCGTTTGCAAGCTCCAATGCTTCGCGCTGATTGAAATCCCCCGTGATGGAGCCTCTGTCGCTGATTACGGAAATGATGCGCGGCGCGCTCATGAGCTTGCCGTCCAAAACGATTGCCAAAAGCTGTTTTTGTTCGTATTCGCTTGACGAACCCGCATATTTTGCGTCTTCCGCCAAAATTTTCTTTGTGATTTCCTCGAATTTTTTGGAACCTTCGCTTGTAAAGTCCATTCCCACCGAAAATCTGCCCGCATCGTCCATCGAAACTCCGGAATGGTCGATAATGTCGCCCAAAGCTTCCGCGCGTTTTTTAATGTAGAGGGGTTTTTCGATTATCGAACCGTCTCTTGCCGCATTTTCCTCAACCAAAAGCTCGTAGCCAATCGGCCATTCGCGCTTGGGCGCATTTGCGCTGCTCGGAAGAATGCTGCGGTGCGCAAGCCTGAATTCAAGGCGAGCGGGGCGCGAAAGCTCTTCGACTGCTTCTGGATTGTCTTTAAGAGAAACGCCCGGCATCTGAACTTCGATTGCGTTTGAGCCGATAACACGGATAGTTGGCTCGGTGACGCCCAAACCGTTTATGCGGCTGTCAAGCACGCGGACAACGTCTTCAAGCTGCCCCTTGCGCGAGAAAGCGTCGCCAAGCAGCTCGTCTTCATTGATTTCAAGAGTGAAAGAAACGCCGCCTGCCAAGTCCAAGCCTTTTTTCAAAGACGATTTGCTTTGGCGGTAAAGCTCCCTTATCAAGACGTCGTTGCGTTTTTTCAGAATTTTGATATCCGAAACATTTACGTCGAAATATTTTGAAAGGTCGATTTTATTTTCGTTCGCGTATTCGGTGATTGCCGTGTAGAGAGTGGAAGACTTTTTGGGGTCTTTCTTGTAATTTACGGGATCAACGCGCTTTTCAGCCTCTTTCAATATCCCCGCAAACTCTTCGGCGTTTTTGGTTGCGCGGTTTGCGATGTAAGTTTCAAACGGAGTGTCCTTAAACGGCACCATAGCCGAAACCGCCCAAGCCAAAACAAGGACGGTCAAGACAAGTTTCCAAGCGATTTTACCCTTCATGCTTATTTCTTGATTTCTTCGGTTTTGGAGGCTTCCGCGCCAGCCGGATTTTCAACTTTTGAAGACACGGCATTTTTCAAAATTTCGATTTTCGTTGAATCGGCAACCTTGATTGTGAAAGTTTTGTCGGTCTTGTTCGTGATTTTGCCGTAGATGCCGCCGATAGTGATGATTTCATCGCCCGTCTGCAAATTGTTAAGCATCTGCTCATGCTGCTTTTGGCGTTTTCTTTGCGGCGCAATCATAAAGAAATACATGGCGCCCAAGAATAAAAGCATAATGACGATCGGGCTTTGAAGAAAGCTTCCGCCTTGTGCTGCTTGTTCCGTTGTCGCGCTTGAAGCGGCATCGCCTGCCTGCGCAAGAATTGTATATATCGTATTCATAAAATTAAAAAATGCCTTCCGTAAAAAAACTAAAAAACAATTCCCATAATTTAATCTTAAAAAACGGGGTCTTTGCAAGCAAAAATCTCACAAAAAACAAAAGGTTTCGGGCAAAATCCGGCTACAAATTTTCGTCGGGAAGAAGCTTTATCTTGGCGTTAGCCAATTCCCCGACTGCGAAGTCGAATTTCTTGTCGGAAAAAACAGTCTTTTGCAGAATGCCGTCTTGGTTTTTATGCTTAAAAGACAGAGTCATCGAAGCCTTTGTCGGAGAAAGCCTTTTATAGGACAAACTTGCCTTGGCGAATTCGGCATTTTCCGAATCAAACATCGTTCCAGAACTTGCAGATGACATTGCAAGCAAATACTCAGCCCCGCCAAAGGCGACTTCAAGCTTCCTGCCCTTCAACGATTTTGGAGCAAGGCAAGGCGATATCTGCAAAGCCGCAGCATTTGAATAGTCCGACGAGCCATCGTTGTAAACCCTGCACCTGTAAGTTTTGCCGCCATACTCGGCGACAGTAGGCTTGGAAAGCTTCAAAGTGCTTTTTGTCGCTTTTTTTACGTCGGTCCAAACATTGTTTTCGTCCAAAACCTGCCATTGGTATTTGATTTTATAGCCGGCAGCCTTTGCGGTTAAAGTTATGTCGTACTCCTCATACAAATTTCCGAAGTCCGCATTTTCCTTGTTTTGCGAAGCCGAAATCCCCTCTATCTTTGCAGCCTGCCTTACAGTAAAGGCCACCCCCGACGTGTAAAGAATTTTCCCGCCGTTATAAACCATGCAGCGGTATTTTTTTGAATCCGACAAATAGTCCGCATTGGGCGGGACAAATATCGGCGAAACCGCGCCTTCTATGTTTTGCCAAACCCATACAAGTTTGCCTTTTTCGTTTGGAGCTTTCACATACTCCTGCCACTGATACTTGACATCATAGCCGTCTGCGCCCACCGCAAAACCCGAATTTTCGCCGTTTTCAAACACCGTCAAAGATTTCGGTTTTTGCGTGATTTTCGGATTTTTGCGGACAGTCAGAACCGCTTCGTCGGTATAGACGGGATTGCCGTTCTTTTCGTTTTGAATTTTCAATCGGTATTTAAATCCGTCCGACTTCAAATTGGCAGAAACTTTCAAAACATTCTTTGAACTGCCCGCCTTGACCCAGCCCTTGCCGTTTAGCTTGTCGACTTCCCAAGCGTAAATAAGCTTTTTGCCGTTTTCATCGCGTGCGGCGGCGGAAAACTCTACTTTCTTCCCTTCGTAAGTTTCGACGGAACGCGGCTGGGCTTCAATTCTTATGCCGCTTAAATCCTCTTCGGAAGGCTCCGCGTCAATATTGGCCAAAAGTTTGGAATCTTCAATTTTTCCGCCTGCCGAAACCGAAACTGCGTCATAAAAGAAAACGCCGCGGTTTTCAGAGCTTAAAACCCATGAATCATTTCTGAATATCAAATACTTAGAGCCGCTTTTTACCTTGTTTTCCGAACCCGACGTACCGCCCGAAACCAAAAGGGCAAATGGATTTCCGCCCCTTAAAAACTCGCCTCCACCAAGCTCGATATCGGCGTTTAGAGCGCATTTGCCATCCGAAACTTTCGCAACCGCAAGAACCAAAAAGCCGCCGAAAATCTTTCCCTCGCGCAATTCCGTGCCTGAAATAAGACTGAAATTTTCAAACGCGCCTTCTTGAATTCCGACAAGCAGCGCAGCCGTCCCGCTTTCAAGCGGATTTTTCGAAGCGTCGCAAATTCCGCCCGCATCCACAAACATTTTAAACTCCGCCCTGAGGCAAAAAGCCAAGAGAAATATCGAAATTGCGCAAAAAACCCTTTTCATAACCTTCCTTTCCTACTCGGCATAATCGGGCGTTATTTTCACGCGCTTTGCCGTCTGCGGCGCAAGGCGCGAAAATCTGAAAATAACGGCATCTTTGGAATCCAAAATATCGCCGCCCGCCGAAACGGGATTTTTAAAATCGGAGTCGAGCCTGAACCAACCTCCGTCATAAACGTATATTTTCGACGGCTTTTTGTTGACGCCTGATTCTGAATTGTCGAAAACCGCAATAAAATCAGAATTTTGCGGATTTTCCAAAGACCCCGCATTCATTATTCCGTTTTCAAGCAAAACCGCAAATGACGAAATTTTAACCGACGTCAGCGTCGGGCTTGCAAAAAAGTTCTCCTGCCAAATTTCGCCCGACGGATTTTTAAAATCCAAAACCGACGCGCTTTTGAAGACTTCCCCGCAAATGTTCAGCCTAACATCCCGCGGATTTCTCAAAATCAAAAAAGAATCCGGTTCTATGATTTCCCCTCCCGCATCAAAATCGAAAGAGCCGTTTTTCATAACCCAGCGGCCTCCGCCCGAATTTTTCAAGTAATAAAACACGCCCGAAACCGCCCTGTTTACGCCCTCGGGAATTTGCATTTCGCCGTTTTTATCGAAGTATGAATATTTAAAAACATACGAGCATCCGACGCCCGCGACTTCGCCTTCCGACGCCATAAGCCCCCCTCCGCCGGGGAACAGGGAATTCAAAGTCCAATGCGCGATTATTCTAAAAGAGTCCGACTTGTTTATTTTTGCAATTTCGGAAGAGTCGATATTCAAAACGACGCTTGAAGAGTCGTTTGACAAAATATTAAACCAAGCTCCTTTAAGGCTTCCCGACGAAAAAAGAACATAGTGCGTCCCCGCAAAACAGTTCTCATTCCAAATTTTAGTTTTTTGGGATATTGAATTTGCGCCGACATCCGAAACTTCGCCATGAAAATCGCTCTGATTTTTCGGATGAACCGCAATAAACGAATCGCCCGCCTTGCATTCAAAGGAATAAGACGCCAAAACGGGAGTTTCGCCAGACTGCGCAAACGCTCCGTTTGCTGCGGCAAATAAAAGCAAACATATTTTTTTTAGAAAACGCATTTTAGTTTCGATTAAAAATAAAAAACGGCGCCAAGCAAATAAAAACATAAAAAAAACCGCACATTTCTGCGCGGAGCGGATTTTACAAATATCTGCTTTTGATTTTCTTTAAAAGAACCGAAAAACCCTTGGGAAGAGGAGCGGAAA
Source organism: Opitutales bacterium (assembly GCA_017629765.1). GTDB lineage: Bacteria > Verrucomicrobiota > Verrucomicrobiia > Opitutales > Intestinicryptomonadaceae > Intestinicryptomonas. The sequence continues at coordinate 29,910 of JAGBWO010000220.1, forward strand.
CTTCCATCTTTTCGCCGCCGCACGGAAAGGAAAGCCTTGAAAGATGAAGGGCGAGATTGTCGTAAACAGGCGCAAGCTCTTCTCCTTTAAACTGCCCGTGCTTTAAGCGCGACAAATATATTTTGCGCACCCTGACGTAAGTATCGTCGCCAACCATTCTAAGCCCCGCCTCTGCGGCGTGAATTCTTATTTGGTGCCAGCGCAGGAAATTCGTCTTTGCCGACCATAGCTGCCATTCGCCGAAATCCTCTTTTAACTCAAAGCGGGTTTGGCATTTCTTGCCGAATCGGTGCGAAACTATTGTGCGCGGCTTGCTTTCGTGGCGGATTAAAGGCAAGTCTACAATCTCTTCAACTTTGCCATAGGGCCTTTCGCTCAAAAAAACAAACTCGAACTCAAACAGCCCCGAACCGAAAGCATTGCGAAGCCCGTCGCTCGACTCCTTGTTGGACGCGATTAACGCAACGCCCGATATCTCGGGGTCGGTTGCGAAAACGGCGTAAGGGCTTTCTATTCCGAGCCTTTCAAATTCCTTCTTACCCGGCTGCGACTTTATGCCGGCAATTATTGTCCGCGGATTTTCGGCAATGCCGTCCGCCTCGAGATAAAAGTTTGCGGGCTTGTTTATAGCAACAAATTTCCCCGCCCTGAATTCAAGCACATCGAAACGCACGGGCTTTTCTTCCAAAAGACCTTCGGGGAACCCAAGCTTTTCAAAAACGGCCATTTTATAAAAAAACGCCACAAGCTGCTGCGAGTGGCGCAATTAAAAGCAGTTTTCAGCTATTACTTTGCCGCGTTCAAAGCTTTTGCAACGCGGCTCTTGATGCGCGCCGCCTTGTTTGCGTGAACAACGCCCTTTTTAACAGCCTTGTCAACGGCAGACGCCAAAACCGCGCCGCTTGCCTTAATGGCTTCCGCGCCTTCCGCCTTTTCCGCAGCTTTAGATAAAGTCTTGATACGGCTGCGCACTGTGCGGTTGCGCAATGTGCGTGCCGCCGTTTTACGAATGTCTTTTTGTGATGATTTCTTGTTTGCCATCTTCTTTTATAAATCTTATTAAAGGGTGTATATATTTGCGCCAAAACAAAACTTGTCAACGCAAATTTCATCATTTTTTCGACAAAAATTGCTTTACTTCAAATTATTTACGATATTTGCTCTTTTTCATGAGGCAAATCAAGTGCTTAATTACTGCGGGAGCAACGCGCGAATATTTCGATCCTGTCCGTTTTATCAGCAATCCCTCAACGGGAAAAATGGGAATTGCCATCGCAAAAGCCTGCAAGGATTCGGGCTGGGAAACAACTCTTGTCATAGGCGCGGCCTCCGTCCCCACGCCTGACGGAATAGAGACAATTTCCGCAATTTCGGCTGAAGACATGCTGCGCGAAACGTCGGCCCGGTTTTCCGACTGCGATATCCTTATTATGACCGCCGCCGTTTCCGACATGCGCCCGAAAGTAAAATCGGCGCAAAAGGTCAAAAAGGAAAAGTTGAATATGCTCGTTGAATTCGAGCAGACCCCCGACATCTTAAAAACCCTTTCAAAATCGAAAAACCGCCAAATTCTAATAGGCTTTGCCGCCGAGACGAACGATGTCGAAACCTACGCAAAAAAGAAGCTGAAAGAAAAAAATCTGGACGCAATCGCGGCAAACAACGTTTCAAAAAAAGACGCGGGATTTGCCTCCGACTTCAACGAAATATCGCTCTTTTTCAAAGACGGAAAAACGGCAGAGCTGGGGCGCGGAACAAAGGACGAACTTGCGCAAAAGCTTGTTAAAATCCTAAGCGAAAAATTTTTCAGCTGACTTGTTTTAAAATTCCAAAGGCAATTTCGCGGACTTTTTCAAGCATTTCGCCAAAAGAGGAAAGCTTGGTAAAATCATATTCCATATAGGAAGTTTTCTCGTGGAAAATTCTGAAAATTCCGCCGTCGAAATTCGCGCCGAACGCGGCTTGGCAGCCTCCGCCGAGCGAGCTTAAAAACTCCCTTTCAAGATTCACGGCAAGAGCGGTAGGCTGATGCGAAAACTTCCCGAAAAACGGAGCGTCGGAAACCCTGCATTCTATCGCGATTGCCCCCTGCCCGACCGCGGGAACGCACTTTGAAAAATCGAGCCTTTCAAACTTCAACCCATCAAAAGAGCTTATGCCGAGCCTGTCCAAGCCCGCGGAGGAAAGCATGGTGGCGTCGGCAAGCCCGTCGCGGATTTTCCCAAGCCTCGTGCCGACATTTCCCCGAATTTGCGTCCATTGGGCGTCGGGGAAAATCCGCTTCAACTGGGCCCTTCTGCGCGGGCTTGCGGTGGCGATTAAATTCGGGGCGGAAATTTTTGAGATAAAAACATCGCGGGCGTCGTCGCGCGGCAAAAAAGCGGCAACGGCAAGCCCCTCGGGGCAAACAACCGGCATATCCTTTGCGCTGTGAACCGCAAAATCGGCTTCCCCGCTTAAAAGCGCATCTTCAAGCTCCTTTGTAAAAAGCCCCTTGCCGCCCTCTTTTTCAAGAGACCATTCGAGCTTTTTATCGCCCAACGTCTTGAAAGGCAAAATTTCGTATTCCGAATTTTCAATCTTCCCGGAGAAATATTCGACCGCCATTTCCGCCTGCTTCATTGCAAGGGGGCTTGAACGCGTTGCGACTTTCAAGATTTTTTTCATCTTTTACAGACTACAATAATCGCGGCAAAATTTTCAAACCAATAAAATAAAAAAATCCAAGCCTGTTTCGGGCTTGGATTTTCGTTAAACATTAAAAAGGCTTACTTGCTCTTTTTGCACGCGCATTTCTTTGCGCAAGCTTTTTTCGCGGGAGCCTTCTTTGCGACAGCCGCCATTGCGTACGCCGCCTGAGCGCCCTTGATGTTGCGCTTCGGAACCCAAGGCATAAGGCTGCGCAAACGGTCGCCCGTTTTTTCAATCAGATGCTCTTCGCCTTCCTTCAAGAGCTTGTTGTAGTTTTTCAAGCCGCCCTTGTATTCCTTTACCCATTCCTTTGTGAATTTGCCGGTCTGGATTTCCTTCAAGATTTGCTTCATGGCTTTCTTGGTATCCTTTGTCACTACGCGCGGACCGCGTGTGATGTCGCCGTACTTTGCGGTTTCGGAAATGGAGAAGCGCATGCCCGAAATGCCCTTTTCTACGATGAGGTCGCAAATGAGCTTCAATTCGTGGCAGCATTCAAAGTACGCCATTTCGGGTTTGTAGCCCGCTTCAACCAAAGTTTCAAAACCGGCCTTGATGAGCGCGCTTACGCCGCCGCAAAGAACAGCCTGTTCGCCGAAGAGGTCGGTTTCGGTTTCTTCCTTGAAAGTTGTTTCGATAACGCCCGCGCGCGCGCCGCCAATGCCCTTAGCCCAAGCCAAAGCGATTTTCTTTGCAGGCGTGCCGCCCTGATAAACGGCGATGAGAGCGGGAACGCCCTTGCCTTCAACAAACTGCGAGCGAACTTCGTGGCCGGGACCCTTCGGGGCAACCATGATTACGTTTACGCCTGCGGGAACTTTTATCATGCCGGAATGGATTGCCAAGCCGTGCGTGAAAAGAAGAGTCTTGCCTTTTTTAAGATTCGGGGCGATGTCTTTTTCGTAAATGTCAGCCTGCTTCATGTCGGGAGCGGCTATCATAATAACGTCAGCCTTTTCGACAGCTTCAGCCGTCGGATAAACTTCAAAGCCCTGCGCCTTTGCGACTTCCACAGACTTGCTCTTCGGATAGAGGCCGATTATGACCTTGCAGCCGCTTTCCTTCAAGTTCAACGCATGAGCGTGGCCCTGAGAGCCGTAGCCGATAACGGCCAATGTTTTACCTTTTAAAACGCCCAAATCGGCGTCTTTTTCCGTATATACTTTTGCAGGCATATTTTATATCCTTTTTATATTTAGATTAGTTTAAAATTAATCGTCTCCGCGCGCGAGTTTGCCGCGCTCCAAAGCGACATTTCCGGTTCTTGCCATCTCCAAGAGCCCGAAAGGTTCTATCATGTTCAAAAACGCCAGAATTTTATTCGGGTTGCCAGTGCATTCGATAATCAGGGAATCCGGCTCTACATCGATAACCTTGCCCCTGAACAAATCCGCGATTTCGACAATATTTGCGCGCGTCTGCGAATTTGCCTTGACCTTGACCATGACAAGCTCCCTTGCGACAAACGCAGAAGAGCTTGAAAAATCCTTAACCTCTATGACGTTTACAAGCCTTGAAAGCTGTTTTACGCACTGGTCCACGCTATGGGTGCCGTCTCTCACCGTCACAGTGATGCGGGAAAACTTTCCGCCCTCCACGGGCCCGACATTCAAAGTTTCAATATTAAAA
>JAGBWO010000221.1 GCA_017629765.1 Opitutales bacterium
CACCATCAACCGCACGCTTGAACTTATGCTTGCAAACGACAAATTCGCAAAGGGGGAATAATTATGGCGAAAAATGAAACTAATCTTAACGGCAAACTTGACGATGAAGCCGTCGAGGTGATGACAAAGCAGGTGGCAAAAGGGGTTGCGTCGGACGATCAAATCCTGCGCGTTCTTGTCAACCTTTTCAGCGAAATGCTTGGGGAACTGAAAACGATGTCCACCAATATTTCCAAACTGAATAGCGCGTGGATATTGTCTAATCGTGATAAGATTATGTCGGCATTGGGCAAAAGGTCTTGACTTTGCCGCCGCCCCATTGTAAAATAGGGGCAAAGGGGACACTACCGTGAGTATGTATGAAATTGAAGGCGTTAGCAATAAGGCACTCGGCGGCGTTTATACTTTTCGTATAAACAACACTTTTTATCTTTTAGCACCGCCCTATTATGTCCCATTCTACAACAATTATCTCCGGATTTACTTGCAGATTTATGACGGATATGTCCCGACTTGGCACAACCTTGCAAAAGGCTTAACGCCGAACCGCTTGGCGCAGACCGTCAACAAGGGGCTTTTCAACATTCTTTTCGCCCACGGCATTGATTTTAGCGGTAACAACGATTACGACTACTCTTTTGCTCGGAAATGGGCGGAGAGCGTTGACCTGTTTGGAAAAATCAAGAAGGCGTGCCTTTATAGCGGAGCCGGCGGCTTGGCTATGCTTTCGCTCAATAGAAAAGGGCGCGACTTAACTGTTTCAGCGCATAGGATTGATACATTCTATCCCGACCTTGACAGCGATGGCAACATCGTGGGGGCAAAAATCTATTTTGACCTTTTCGACGACACGCAGGGCGAAAATGTAAACCATTACGGCATTTGTGAGGAACGCTACTTCAATGAGGACGGCATTCCTTGCGTGAAACGCGCCGTGTATCTTGCAAGCGGAAACATTGAAACTGCGACCCTTAACCGCCCCGAAAACGCCGACGGCGGTATCAGGTGGGAGCAGTTGCCGAAAGCCATTAAACGGAATATCAAGAAAAACTACCCCGATATTATGATTGGGAAAGAACAATACTTGCCGTTTGCGGATAGCCTTGGGCTTTTCCCCATTAAGTACACCGACGGCATTCCGAACATTCCTAACAGTCAATTCGGGCAACCTCTCTCGGATATTATCCGCGACGAGTGTTTCCAATTCGACCAACTGAAATGTTTTGAGAAGAACGAGGTTTACTTGGCGAAAGGGCGCGTTTTGCTCCCAGAAGAAATGCTAAACAAGGACGACCCCGCAAGGAATATTGATGACTTCGACGAGCCGTTGTTTGAGAAACTTAACTCTCTTAACAACGACAACGATAAACCCACGCCATTGCAGTTTATGTTGAGGGCAAGCGATATTCGTACCCAAAAGGAGAACATTTACCGCGATATTGCGGCTAAACTCAATGTTTCCGCGTCCACCATTGCTTCGTTCCTTTCCGAAGGCGCGGGGGCAAGGACGGCTACCGAAATCATCAACGAAAAAACCAAGACGGATTCTTGGATTCCGACGCAAATCCGTCTTATTTCCCCTGCGATTAACCAACTTTTGGCAAAGGTTATGCGTTATTACGACCACGAGCCTGTAACCATCGTTTTCAAGAGCCAAGCGCAAGCACCGACACTTGAAACCGCCAAGACCTATACTGATATGTATTCGCAGGGCGTTATCTCTCCGCGCCTTTATGTATCTCGCGTTTTCCCCGATCTTACGGAGGAACAGCAAAAGAAAGAGATAGAAAGGCTTGAAGCGTTGGAACAATTAAAGAAAATGCAGGTGACACCGCAAAGCGGCAGTAACTTAAAATAAGCATTAAAGGGGTAAAATATGGAAAAAGAGGAAAAGAAAGAGGTCAAGAAGGAAGAAGTCATCGCACCCAACGGCGAGGAAAAGGAACAGTCCGAAGTCAAAGACGAGGTGACGAAAACCGAAAAGACGAACGGCTCCGACGACAAGGCGGGAGAAAAAACGGACGCGGAAGTCAAAACCGACGCGGCTCCACAACCCGGCGAGAAAGCGGAAGCACCGCAAGAACCCGAAGTACAGGTCGAGGAAATGGGAAATGGTATTCCCATCGAACAGGTCGCCCTTAAAGACGATGTGAAAGCGATGATCGAGGAAGCACTTGCACCTTTCAAGGCGAAATATGCCGCTCTTGAAAAGGAGAACGAGGACTTGAAAACCGCTCTTGCAGACGCAAAAAAGGACGCAGAGGAAACCCACGCGAAGTACGAAAAGGGCGATTTTGGCGCACCCGCACGCAAAGGCGAAGGCTTTGGCGGCACCAAAACCGGCGGTAACGAAAGCTATGTATCGTATAACGATATGTGGGCGGGAAAGAAAAACTTTGATTAAGGAGAAATAAAAACTATGGCACTTGGCACTATTAACGGCTTTTCCGCAGAGGAAGCCACTTCCAAATATGTCTACGAAAACTTTTTCGGCGGCATTCAGCATATCAACGGCAAGGGTTGTATCGACAAGTACACGATGACCGACGATGTTCGTTCCGTGAACAGCATTGATGTTATGCGTTTGAAGCCCGTCCTCCCCGCTGTCCGTAAACTCGGCGCGGCAAACAATGGCGGCTTCTACAACAAGTATAACACCCCCGCGAACGGCAACAGCCCGCAGTCCGTCAATTACAGCATTCCCGTTGACCTGTTCTTTGACAGGCTCATTCCCATCGCGGCGGCGCAGTTGTTCTTGAACAAGACCAACTTTGAGGAAATCGTGCAGACCGAAGTCATTGCGGCTATGGATTGGGCGATCAACCTCGTCACTTTCGCAAAGCAGATCGAGGGCTTCTTCCGCAACGGCGACAACTTCGACAAGGCAAAGACCCACACAAAGGGTAGCGTTGTGGCGGCTGATATTACCGACGCGGAAATCGCGGACGCTATCTTCTACGCAGATGTGGCGGTTGCGGGTAGCGCGGCAAGCACCTTTGTCAAGGCGAATGCGGCTCTTTCGTCCATCAAGGCTCTCGGTCAGTTCCGTGTTCCCGTGAACGCAAGACAGGCTTTCGTTTCCCCGCTTTACAATGCGGAGTTGAAAGGTCAATATTCCGCTAACGCTTCCGAAGCGGCGGCGAATATCAACGCTACGGGCTTTATGAACCCGTTTACGCAGACCGAAGGCGTGCGTGTTGACGAGAAGACGGGTCTTTGCGGTATGTTCGATGGCGTTTCGATGTTCCAATTCTACGACGCAGACCGCGAACTCGTGTATGTCTATCTCGGCATTCTCGGCACGGCGAACGACGCCGACACCGACCTTGTGAACTGCCGCGCGGCTCTTGATATGGTTCGTGGCTTTATCGTGGCGGGCGTTGGTACTTGCCGTGGTA
>JAGBWO010000222.1 GCA_017629765.1 Opitutales bacterium
AAAAACAGCGCAAAATTCAAAACCGTAAAAATCGCGACGCAGGCGAGCGAAACGCGCCTTTCAAGCTCTTCTTTCAAAGCTTTCTCTTTTATGGCGGCTGCCGCCATTTCGATTATCCTGTCTTTTGATTTCAGCGGGGCGGTCATGGCTGCCTTTGCGTTCGGGGATTTCCTCCCCAGCCTAATTTTGTTCGGAGAATATGGAAGTGGGAATGCCCTGCGGGGCGCACGAATTTTACTGTTTCGGGGGCGGCTTCGACAAAAAGAGGCTCGCCGCTCCAGCTTTTTTCAACGCTGCCGTCCCTTATCAAAACGGCGTTCGGATTTTTTACTCGGATTTCCAGTTTTGTTTCGGAATCGAAGACAAGGCTGCGGTTGGAGAGCGTGTGCGGGCATATGCTTGTAAGGGCAAAAACCCTCGCTTTTGGGTGTATTAGAGGTCCGCCCGCCGACAGGTTGTATGCGGATGTTCCCGTAGGTGTCGAAAAAATCAGCCCGTCCCCGATGAATTCGGCGATAAATTCCCCGTTTGCCAAAACTTCCGCGGAAAGTATTTCAGCCGGAGACTGCGATTTTACCGCGAATTCGTTTAGCGCAAGAAAGCGGTTTTTGCCGAAGCTTGCCGAGAGAATGGTGCGTATTTCCATTTCGGCGTTCCGTTCGTTTATCATGTCCAAAAATTCTCCGTCCGAAATCGAGTCGGTGAAAGTCGCCATAAATCCGAGCTTGCCGAGATTTATCCCGAAAATGGGGACGCCGTATTTCACCGCGCCGCTTAGGCAGGAAAGTATTGTGCCGTCGCCGCCGATTACGCAGCAGTATTTTGCGCCTTTGAATGCGTCTTCGGGCGGCGGAAACTTGCCCTCGATAACGCATTCGAAATTTTCGCGCTTCGCCGCTCCGGAAAGCCTTTCCACAAGAATGTCGGCATTCGGCTTTGTGCGGTTTACGGCAAATAAAATTTTATTTTTTGACGAATTCACGATAAGTAAGATTGTCTATTTTATCGGCGTAGGCAACAATTTTTTATTGAAAGAAAATAAAAGAGTGATTGTATTTTATATTCGATATGTGCAGCTTAAAAAAGTTTACAAAGGAAGAAGTCGAAAGTTTTATGCCGCAGCAGCATCCGTATCTTTTTGTGGAGGAGGCGGAAATAGAGGGCTGTGAAGTCCGCGGCTCGTACGCGATAAAAGGCGATGAGTTTTTCTTGAAGGGGCATTTCCCGAACAATCCGGTGTTTCCGGCGTCTGTTATGCTCGAAGCGCTCGGGCAGCTTGCCATTGTGCTTTTGATGAAGGGCGAAATCGACCCTTCCGGCAGAAACGCAAACAAAGAGCGCATATTCTTCACTTCGTCGGACGGAGTCAGGTGCACGCGCATTTGCAGGCCGGGCGACAAGCTTGAAATGAGGGTGTCCGCCAAGAGGCTCCGCCATCCGATAGGCATTTTTGAAGGCTCCATATTCGTAAACGGCGAAAAAGCCGCATATGCCGAAAAAATTTCATTAACATTCGATTTCTAAAAATATGTCAAAAAACGTTGTAATAACAGGGCTTGGATTTATAACGAGCATAGGCAATTCCAAAGAGGAAGTTTTAAACAGCCTCAAAAACTCGCTTTCGGGCATAGAGCTTTACGATGGGTTTGCGGGGGACAAAGTTCCCGTGAAATGTTTGGGAACAATCAAGGGCTTCAATACCGAAAGCTTTGATTATGAAGACTGGACGTATCCCGAAAACTATTCGGTGCGGAGGGAAATTTTGCGCGGATTTTCTCCGCACTGCCTTTACGCCTATTGCGCCATGAAGCAGGCAATAGAAGACGCAAACCTTTCGGAAAGCGACATTTCAAACGTGGAAACCGGCATGTACACGGCTTCCGCAGGCTCGACTTCCATGCTTGTCGACAACATGGCGCGCCTCGACAAGTTCGGGGTAATGCGCTGCTCTCCGATGGGGGTTGTTTCTTCGGTTGTCGGCACTCTTTCTTTTAATTTGGTTTCGGCGTTCAAAATCAAGGGCGCGAGCTGCGGGTTTGCGTCGGCATGCGCCAGCTCTTCGCACGCGATGGGCTTTGCTTTCGACGAAATTTCCTGCGGGCGGCAAAAGCGCATGTTCGTGGTTGGAGGGGAGGACGGAAACGCGCGCACAATACTGCCTTTTGCGGGCATGAGGGCGCTTTCTTGCAGCAAAGACCCCTCAAAGGCTTCGCGCCCCTATGACAAGCATAGAGACGGCTTTGTGGGGACAGGCGGCGCTGTCGTGTTGGTTTTGGAAGAGGAGGAAGAGGCAAAAAGGCGCGGCGCGAAAATCTATGCAAAGTTTTTGGGATGGGGGCAGGCGAGCGACGGATACAATGTAGCAATTCCGCATCCGCAGGGCGAGGGGCTTGCAAACGCAATGCGCCTTGCCTTCTCCTCTACGGGCGTAAAACCCGAAGATGTCGGCTATATAAACACCCACGGCACGTCCACTCCAATTGGAGACACTGCGGAGCTTAAAGCAATCGCAAGCGTATTCGGCGAAAGCCCCAAAACTCCGATAAGCTCGACAAAGTCTCTCACCGGGCACGGGCTGTCGCTTGCGGGCGCGATGGAGTCGGGCTTTTGCGCGCTGATGCTCGACGAGGGCTTTATTGCGGCTTCGGCAAACATAGAGGAATTGGACGAAGCGGCAAAGCCTTTCAATATCGTTCAAAACCGAATCGATGAAAATCCGAAAATCGCGCTGTCGCTAAGCAGCGGATTTGGCGGGGCAAACACCGCGCTTTTGTTTGAAAAAGCCTAAGCTCATGATTTGGATTTATCGAATTTTGTTTCTGCCGATAATGGCGGTTTTAATGCCTTATTATGCGGTGCGCATGATAAAGAGGGGCGGATACGGAAAGGATTTTTCGCACCGCTTCGGGTTTTTTAAAAATCTTCCGCCGCCCGAAAAGAACAAAAAAAGAATTTGGATTCAGGCTGTGAGCGTGGGGGAAGTCGAGGCTCTGTCAAGCATGCTAAAGCTTCTTCATGAAGACGGGGGCTTTGAGGCTGTTGTAACCACGACGACTTCGACTGGCTATAAAGTTCTGCGCGAAAAGTATGCGAAATACTGCTATTGCGTCGGAATTTTCCCGTTTGACTTTTGGCTTTCAAACGCGCTTGCGTGGCGCAGAATAAAGCCGGATATGTGCGTCCAAATGGAAGGGGAACTCTGGCCCGAGCATTTGCACCGGGCAAAGTCGAAAAAAAAGCCGCTTTTGCTTTTGAACGCAAGGCTTTCCGACAGAAGCTTTAAGAGGTATTCAAAGGCGGGCTTTTTTGCGCGGCGCATTTTCAATAAATTCGACGCAATTGCCTGCGGAAGCGAGTTTGACGCCGCCCGCTTTTTAAGGCTTGGCGCAAACCCGAAAATCGTTTCGTCGACGGGCAACATAAAATTTGACGCCTCTGGTTCCGCCCGCCTTTCGGACAGCGGGAAAGATGCGCTTAAAACGGAAATGGGTTTTGAAAAGGATTCCCTTGTGCTTCTCGGCTCGTCGACTTGGCAGGGCGAGGAGGAAATGCTGTTGGGCATCTTAAACGGCATCCGCCAAAAAACGGGAATAGACGCGCGCATGCTGCTTGTCCCCCGCCATGCCGAGCGCAGAGAGGAGCTTAAGAAGCTTTTGCAGCGCGGCGTTATGCCTTTCAATTTCAGAACTGAAAAGCGAAGCGCCCCGTCCGGAACTTTGGTTTATGTCGCCGACACAACCGGAGAGCTTGCCCTCCTTACGCAGGTTGCCGATTTTGCATATGTCGGCAAGTCGATGCCCCCGAACGACGGGGGGCAGTCTCCGCTCGACTGCGCCGCCGCCGGCGTCGCAATCGTTTACGGGCCCAACATGACAAACTTTAAAAAAATGTGCGAATCTTTGGAGGAGGCTAAGGCGTCGATAAGAGTTTCCGATAAAGAAGAGGCGGAAAACGCCCTTTTAAAACTCGCCAAAGACATTGCCCTCAGAAAGCAAATCGGGCTGGGCGCCTTGAACTGGCACCATGCAAATTCTGGTGCGAGCGCGCGGACTTTTGCGCTTATAAAAAAATTCGCAAAGTAAGATGGCAAAAATTTTTAAAATTTTTAAGTTCGGAAAGTTGAAATATCTGCTTCTTGTGCTTTTTGCCGCCTTGGTTTCGGATATGTTTGTTTACGAGCCATACTTTGCGCTGCATACCTCAGATTCGGTAATTTATTCAAAAAAATGGTCCAAAGAGCTTGAAAACTTGAAAATTGCCGTCATTTCCGATTTCCATGCGGGCGCGTTATTTTACGACAAATGGCGCATGAGAAAAGTCGTCGAGCTTGTAAACAAAGAAAAGCCCGACTTGGTTTTGCTTTTGGGAGACTATTTCAACAGGTATTTTTACAATACCTCGATGGATTACGAAAAATTTGCCGAATATCTTTTGGAAATAGAAGCCCCTCTTGGAAAATTCGCGGTTACGGGCAACCACGACACGGATATGGGGACGGAAAAAATCGAGGAGCAGCTCTCCCGCGCGGGCGTTAAGTTTTTGCGCAACAAATCTGCGAAGGTGGAGACAAAAAACGGAGATTTTTATGTGGCGGGCATTCCCGATTTCGGCACTGATATTTTCAACCTGCAAAAAGCTTTTGAGGATGTCCCCGAAGGCGGGCCCTGCATATTCCTTACCCACGACCCCTCTGTTTTTCCCGCGCTTCCGCGCAAAGCCGCCGTTACTTTTGCGGGGCATTCGCACGGGGGGCAGTTCAGAATTCCATTTTACGGGCCTTTCTTGAAAGGCGTTATCAACCTTTACACGGAATTTTCAAGCGACGGGCTTTTGGTAAACCACCGCGACGATCCGATTTTCATCACAAGGGGCATTGGCACAAGTTCAATTCCGGCAAGGTTTTTTTGCACTCCCCAGATAGAAATAATCTCCATAAAACCTTATTGACGCGGCAAAGATTAAGCTTGAAAAGGGCGTAGGCAATCTTAAAAATAAGCGTCTTATGGACAAAAATGGAGCAATAGACATTTCTTATGTGGCGAATTTGGCGCGCATAGAGCTTACGGACGGCGAAAAAGAGGTTTTTTCGCGCCAGCTCGGGC
>JAGBWO010000223.1 GCA_017629765.1 Opitutales bacterium
CAGAGTTAACATGGTAGGAACGGAATATTTAGCTATTAATCTGGGTATCGGCTCTGTTTCAAGCGGATTTCTTTTTTCTGTATCCATAAGCTATCCCTTGACCTATCATAAATTTTATCTTTTATATTATTATACCACTTAGATAGCATAAAAAAAATAAGTTTTTAGACAAAAATAAAACGGCTGCACATCATACACAGCCGTTTTTATTATTAAGATTTTGATTTGCCTTGGGGCTTGGGGGGAAGATAATTGGCGTACTGCCTCATAAAAAGCTTGAAAACGCCGCCTGCCGAAACATCATAGCCCATTATGAAGAGTACAAAGAAAGCATATAATTTTTTCTCGTGGACGGAAATTGCTTTGGTTTTGGCAATACTTGTGTTTGCGACGGCAATACTTGTCCCGTCGGCGCTTTACATACGTTCTTCCTCCCGCGCAAAAATGATTGAAGCCCAGCTTGGCGCGATTTCCAAGGCGGGCAGGGCTTTCATCCTTGAAAACGGAGTCCGTCGCGTGGGTTGCGCGACTTTGGTGCGCCAGAATTTGATATCGGAGCCGACAATTTTCTACGGCGAAGATTATAAAGACTTGGTTATAGACTCTTCCGGCGGCAAGCTTTCAGTAAAAACCAAGAACGGCAAAACAATATCGGTAAACTATTAAGAATGCCTTGATGTTTGCGGAAATCCGCGGAAGCGCATTTTCGGCATATCAAATTTATCGACAAAAAAGCCCGCAAACGCTCTTGTTTGCAGGCTTTCTTAAATGGTGGAGATGGAGGGAGTCGAACCCTCGTCCTAAAAACTTTCGGATATACCGTCTACAGCGCGTAGTTTTGATTTAAATTCGTTTGTCCGTTAGGCCAAAACTGCCGCGGAAAAACTATCGAACAGAAATTAGCGGCTTGAAACCCTGCCCGAACAGCCCAAGCCTCTTTACCCGATGTCGACGCCGGGTTTCCCGTATCGGGTGTCAGGGAGCCGACGTGCCGCGTCAATTAGGCGGCAATAGCGTATTCTTCGCCATTTATAGTATTTTTGACACATTTTTACAGAGCCAAGTGTCGTCTCTGGCGTGCAAGCATAAACTACGATTTTCAGTCGAATTCCAAAGACATCCCCTGTTTTTCAACTTAAATTTTTGTTTATTGTTTTGTTATATTCGGAATTTTATTCGGGTTTTCAAGTAAAATTTTTTGTTTGCCGAAGCCCTTATTTTCGCTCAGTAAATTATTTGTGTTGATTCATTCGATTGAGGCTGTTAATTTTTACAGTGTTTAATCCTGATAAAATTCTATGAACATTAAAATTGCAGTATTTTCCTTGCTGCCGCTTTTGCTTGCGGCAAATTTCTTGCATGCGCAAAAGCAGGTTTTTCAATCCCAATTCGAGCGTTCTGCCGTAGACGACAATAAGATGAAATTAAACCGCGACAAAGAGCCAAAGCTCGACGATTCTTTCAAGCCGCTGTTTAACGGAAAAAATTTGAAAGGCTGGCATCAGGCTACGGGAACTGCCAAGTTTATCGTAAAAGACGGCGCGATTGTGGGAATCGGCAACAACGACAAGGATGTTCCCAATTCTTTTTTGGCGACAGACAAAACTTATACGAATTTTATTTTGTCTCTTGAGTTTAAGTGGGGCGGAAAGCTTGGCAATTCGGGGGTTATGATTTGCGCGGGGCTCGACGGCAAAGGCTTGGTTGCCGGCCCCCAAATAGAAATCGAAACGAATCCCGAACGCGCGTGGACCGGCGGTGTTTACGGCGAGAGGTGCGGCGCGTGGAAATTTTCGCTTTCAAGAAAAGAGCATTCCGACGCCCGCGCTGCGGTTTCCGAATTCAGGGATTGGAACAGGCTTGTGGTAAAGTGCGACAATGAGCGGATTCAAACTTGGGTGAACGGAATTCCGTGCGCAAATTTGGAATGGTCGCAGGGCGCTTTCAATATTCTTGACGGCGGGTTTATCGCCTTGCAGGTTCATGCGGGCGGCGAGAGCGAAATACAGTTTAAAAATATTTTGATAAAGGAGCTTCCCGTAAAAAACGTATTTCAAAAGAAGTTTCGCAAGGGGGCGGTTGCCGACGAAAATATGAAATTGAACAAGGACAAGG
>JAGBWO010000224.1 GCA_017629765.1 Opitutales bacterium
CAAGCCCAAGCTATCGCCTCCGAAATGGCGCGGGACAATGACGATTCCGCAGACGGGCTTATTTGGCTATTGGAAGAAGGGGCTACAAGCCGCGCAAATGCCGATTTTGCAAAAAGCAAAGAGTCTTTCGGAAAAGCCTACGGCAAAATAAAAGAATTTGAAGAGAAAGCCGATATAAGCATTTCAAACGAAGCCAAGGGAATGCTCTTAAACCAAAGCTACACCGAATACAAAGGCTATAACTACGACAAGATTATGCTTTCCGTTTACCAGTCCCTAAACTACCTCGAAACAAAGGATTTTGAAAGGGCTTGCGTCGAGTTAAGAAGGCTTAAAAATTTTCAGGACGACGCAAAAAAAATAAACCTTGAAAGAATTGAAAAAGCGGAAAAAGCAATAAAGGAAACCAAAAACAAGGACAAAAACGCAAAGGGAATAAACGAAAACGCGCTTCTTTCCCAAGCGGGTGTCGGGAATGAACTAAGCAAATACTACGGGCAAAAATACGCCGCAAATTCCGCGTCCGCATTGCAGGAGGCGAAAAATATCTATGTCAACCCCTTCGGCACATGGCTTTACGGAATTGCCATGCTAAACAGCAAAAATTCCGCAGAGCGCGAAGAAGGCGCGGCGGCAATGCGCATAGCCTCCGAAATGCTCGGCAACAAATCGACCGTTTTAAATTCGGACGCAATATTTGCCGAAAAAATAGCAAACGGCGAGTTGAAAGACGCCAACACAACCTACATAGTTTTTGAAACGGGATGCGCCCCCATACGCGAGCAGTTCAGGCTCGACTTGCCTTTGTACATAATAAACAAAGACCTTCCGCACGTTTCGGTAAACTTCCCCTACCTTTCAAAACAGGACGATTTTCTCGAAAATCCCAATGCGGTTGCAGGCGGCAAGCCGCTTAGTTTCGACACCATTGCGGACATGGACGACATTATCGAGGAGGAGTTTTACATCGACCTTCCGCTTGTAATTTCAAAAACGCTCATCAGTTCCGCCGCAAAAGCGACAGCCCAATACTTCGCGGCGCAGGCTGCGGGAGATTACGGCGTATTCGTAAACATCGGGATGTCGGTATTGCAGACAATGACAAACGACGCGGATTTGCGCACATGGGTCACCCTGCCCAAACAGATAAAACTCGCAAAAACCGAAACTCCGAAAGACGGAAAGATTTTGATTGATAATACCCCCGTATATGTTAATAAAAACGGGATAAACATCATTTATGTGAAATCCATGTCCAAAAACGGCGCAACGCTTGTAAGGACAATAGATTTTACCCCGCCAAAATCACCGGCAAAAAAATAAAACTACATGAAAGGCATTGCACATATATTAATAATTTCATCGGCTTTGTTGGCGGGGGCATGCTCGACCGTCAACACAGTCGAGCGCGCGGAGCCTCTTTACCAAAAGAAAATGGTAAACGACAAGCGCATAATCACCGACGGCGGATTAAACGAAAGCGCATACGTTAAATCCGTAAACGAAGCCCGCGTCGGCGGACTTTTGAAGATACAGGCGCAAATCGAAAACTTAACTTCGTCGCCAAAGCAGATAAACTATAAGTTCTCATGGATCGACAAAGGCGGAATGGAAGTTCCGTCCGCAACGTCAAACTGGAATACGCTCATACTCGAAGGCAAAGAAAGCAAATACATTTCAGCCGTCGCCCCGAATGAAAACGTATGCGATTTCACACTAAAACTTTTGGAAAACGTTAGGGACTAAAAATATGAAAACAATATGCGCGACAAGCGCCATTATCCTTTCAAGCCTGATTATTTCGGGATGTGCGAGCGACAACGCCTCATATGTGGAATCGGGAGGCGCGAGGTCAATCATCACCACCAATAAAATCAACATCGCCGACTGGAACAGCGCGGCGGCGGCGCTGATAAACGACATGCTTTCCTCCGGCGCGCTTGAAAAGACAGGCGAAAAACAGCCCGTAAAGATGCTTGTAAGCAGAATAAGAAATTCCACAAGCGAAGTCATAGACGTTGAAATGCTTACAAGAAGAGTCGCCATGGCTCTCACAAATTCGGGAAAAGTCCGCGTTGTAAGCAATGACGCCGCCACAATGGAGCTTGCCGAATACGAAGCGGAAATGAAAGGCAAGAAAGTCTCCAAGCCCAAAATAACCCTCACGGGGAAAATAAGCGAAGACAGGGAAAGCAATTCAAGCGCAAGAGAAGTCACCTATACTTTCAGCCTCGAACTGAACCATCGCGGAAGCCCCGTATGGATAGGCGAAAAACAAATAACAAAACAGTCCTCAAAAGGCATGTTCGGCTTTTAGCATACATTGCATTTGAAAAAATCAATATTCTAAAAATCCCGGCATATCGTCGGGATTTTTTTGTAAAACAATTCCCGCAATTTTTTACGCAAAAAACAACGGGAAGTTCACGCATTAAAAAATTCCGAAAAATGAAATAAAAAATGGCGTCCATTTTTATGGACGCCATTTTGAAACCCGCCGCAAAGCCTACTTTATTTTGCGGTACGCCGCGAATGCGAGCGCAAGCGCGCCGAAGGCTGCCGCATACGCTAAAAACTCCTGTATTTTTGTTCTTAATATTTGTTTTGTAAGAAATCCAGAAAATTCTAAATAAAATCGG
>JAGBWO010000225.1 GCA_017629765.1 Opitutales bacterium
AAAAAATATAATAAATCAGCAATATGGACGGAATTCCACCCATCGCACCGTTTTTACAAAGGCTCGACGCGCTTACCGAAAAAATGAACGCGCCCGATTTTTACAACGACCAGCGCACCGCCTCGGCAGTCTCGCGCGAGCACCAGCAGCTTGCGGATTTGAAGGCGAAATACGAAGAGCTTGAAAAGCTGTTCGCACAAATTGGAGAAAACAAGGCGATAATCGAAGACGAATCCGCCGACGCCGAATTCAAGGAGCTTGCCAAAGAGGATTTGCAAAACCTCGAAGCAAGCGTGGAGCCGCTAAAAAAAGAAATTCTGCGCTATATGATTCCGCCCGAAGAAACGGACTCGCGCAACACGGTGGTTGAAATCCGCGCGGGAACCGGCGGAGACGAAGCGTCGCTCTTTGCCGCCGACCTTTACAGAATGTATTCGAGATATGCAGACCGCAAAGGCTGGAAAGTCGAACAATTAAGCTCCAGCGAATCCCCCGCAGGCGGATTTAAGGAAGTCTGCTTTCTTTTAAGCGGAACGGACGTTTACCGCTCAATGAAATACGAAAGCGGAACGCACCGCGTACAAAGGGTGCCTGTTACCGAGGCAAGCGGAAGAATCCACACCTCCGCCGCAACCGTCGCGGTTCTCCCCGAAGCGGAGGAAGTCGACATACACATCGACCCGAACGACATCGAAATTTCAATCGCGCGCGCAAGCGGACCCGGCGGGCAGGGAGTTAACACCACAGACTCCGCAGTGCAAATTCTGCACAAGCCCACGGGTATGATTGTAAAATGCGCCGACGAACGCTCCCAGCTCAAAAATAAGCAAAAGGCGATGAAAGTACTGCGCTCGCGCCTGCTCGAACATAAACAAAACGAAGAGCGCGAAAAGTACGCGCAAAACCGCCGCGAGCAAATCGGAAGCGGAGACCGCTCGGAGCGCATACGCACCTACAACTTCCCGCAAAGCCGCCTGACAGACCACCGCATAGGGCTGACCGTCCACTCCCTTACGCAGGTCATGGACGGCGAAATAGAAGAAATCGTGCGCTCGCTCGAAGAGGCATACTACAACAGGCGGATTGAAACCCTCATTGCGGAAGGCGCGTAAAAAAAACGTGCAAAGCGTCATTGAAATTCTAAATAAATGCGAAGAATTTTTCGCAAAAAAAGGCGTCCCGAACCCGAAAATCGACGCGCAGCTTCTGCTTGCAAAGGCGATGAAATGCAAGAGGCTCGATTTGTTTCTGCGCTTTGACGAGCCTTTAAAAAAAGAAGTTTTGGACGAATTCAGGGAAGACGTAAAGCGCAGGGCGAAGCGCGAACCCTTGCAACACATCTTGGGTTCGGTCGATTTCTGCGGGCTAAATTTAAGATGCGATGCCCGCGCCCTTATTCCGCGCCCCGAAACCGAAGAGCTTTGCGACTTGCTTATATCGCGCCTAAAAAATAACCCTCCGAAGAAAATTTTAGATTTGGGCACAGGTTCGGGCGCCATAATTTTATCGCTAAAAAAGGCCTTTCCAAACGCGGAATGCACCGCCTGCGACATTTCCGAAGAACCGCTTTCCCTCGCAAAAGAAAACGCAGAGCTTGCAAATTTAAACGTAAAATTTGAAGTATCGGACTGGTTTGAAAATATCTGCGGGAAGTTCGACTTGATTGTCTCAAACCCTCCGTATTTGACAGAAGCCGAAGTATTGAACGCCGAGGCCGAAGTGCGCCAATTCGACCCTCCCGCCGCGCTTTCAAGCCCGGACGAAGGAGCGGAAGACTTGCGAAACATCATAAAAGAATCGCCTGAATTTTTAGAAAAAAACGGGATTCTCGCCCTTGAATGCGGCATCGCCCACCCCGCAATGCTAAAAGACGAAAACCGCGAAAACAAAAATTTCTCAAACATCGAAATCATTAAAGATTTTTCGGGGCGAGACAGATTTTTGATTTTAACGCGAGCTTAAATCCGATAAAAATATTTTATTTCTTTACAAGAAATCCAAAACAAATTAAACTCTGCATAAATAATAAAAAATAAAGGAGAAGTTATGAAAAAGATTTTTACGTCTGCGCTTTTAGCCATTATGTTTTTTGCGTTCGGATGCTCTAAACAGCAAGACGAATGCAAAATTTCGGCGGAAGATTTCGCGAATGCGACGCCTGAAAACGTCGCCCTGTTTGCAACATACAGCATGGACGCCGAACTTGTAAAGAAAACCACAGATCAAAAAGGCGTGAAAGAATTTTTTGAAGAGCTTTCAAAAAACAAAAAAATTCAGGAAGCCCTCAATGAATGTATAGGCGCAATTACGCAAGAAACCGGTCAAAATTTCATAAAAATCGACTTCATAAACAAAATCCTTCTTAAATCCGCAAACGCGAAAGAAGCTTTCTTTTTTGGCGCAAGCATTGACGAGCTTTCAGAAAATGCAAATATGAAGCTCATAATCGACTCGCCCTTGGCAGTGGAGCTTTTTGAAGATTTTGTTGAAAGCGCAAAAGACGAATTAAAACTTCAAAAAAGCCAAAAAGACGGCATTTCCGTATATAAAACAGATGATGTCGCGATTATCGTAAAAAGCAATATCATTTCAGTTGCAAAAAACGAAGAAACCGCGATTGCCTTAATCAAAAACATTAAAACTCCCGCAGAAAAACCTTTCGCAAAAACGCCGAAATTTGCAAAGTTAACTTCGATGAAAAAAGACGCAAACTTTATATGCTTCATTGACGCAAAAGAAGAAGAAAAATCTTTTTCGGAAATATTTATATCTGCAAAATATTATTCGCCGAGCGAATTCGGAATGACTTTTAAAATTGAGCTTGGCAAAGACGCAATCGCGGAAGTAAAAGACACATTCAAAATGTTTGCGCAAAGAACGCTTCCAAACAACTTCCTTCTTAAAAATTCCGTAAAAGACTCTTCCGTTGCATTCGCGGCGGCAATTCCCGAAATCTCTGACAAAGTATCAGAGCTGGCAAGCCTCATGATGGCGGACAATTTAGAAGCTAAAATTGCAATTCAAATGTTAAAATCCATCGGATTAAAAAGCGTCTGCTTTTCGTGCGGAGAATTGAAGGCGGAACAGATTTTAAAAATCCAAGAAACAATGCAGCCGCCGGAAATGTTCCTTAAAATCGACTGCGAAAATGCGAACGCATTCTTCAAAAATCCGATGGTTTCTCAAATGCTAAACACGCCTTTCATATCGCAAATGCAGTTCGGTGAAAATTCGATTTATACGACAATGGCTAATATAAAATTCGCACCCATTGCAAATACAGGCGCATTTATTTCAACAATTCCCGACCTTTCAAAAACCATGGCGCTTGCAAAAAATTCGGGAGAAAGCCTCGCCGACAACAAAGACGCCGAACATCTTTTTAACAGGCTGCCAAGCGGAAATCAAATTGAGCTCTACTGCGACGGCAATAAATTTAAAGATTTATTGCAAGAAATAAACAAAATGCAAATTAAGCAAATCGAAGAGCTTTCGGACTCGGACATAAATTCCGCCGTAAAATCTTACTTGGCGATGAACGAATTTATGAACGACATCACAAAAAAATCGCAAATGGCGATGTCTCTTAAAATTGAAGATTTTGCCGTGATAATAAATTGCGAAGCAGTCCAAGATATTGATTTTGAAAAGGCGGTTAAAATCTTAAAAGAATTGAAATAAACCTCCCCGACCAAAATGCCGGCAATAAAACTTTGCCGGCATTTTTTTGCCTTTACAAAACGCCCATAAAACAATGGTTTATATAACTTATGAAAATATCGGTGCTTAGCAGGCGAGAAATCGAAAATATGCTTCCGCAAATAGAAAGCATTGCCAAAACCTGCAATTTCATATCGATAAACAACGTGATGCACTTCGCGGCGCCGCCGATATTTTTCGAGTCTCCAATACCGCAAAAATACCGCCCACAAACCTTGATTTTGCATTTTGACGACGCGTCAAGCGCCGACAAAAATTCCGACAGCCGCTTCCTCTTCGATAAAAACAAAGCCCGTCAAATTCTTGATTTCGCAAAACTGACTTTAACTCAAAAGCGCGACCTTATCATCCACTGCCATGCGGGAGTAAGCAGAAGCGGAGCCGTCGGCGTCGTTTTGAACGAATACGCAAACAGAGTGCTTCAAAACAACCCTGAAGATTTCAGGCTGTTTTTCAATTCTCCGTTTTATCCAAGACTCGCTCCGAATATGGGCATCGCCTTGACGCTTATGCGCGAATTTGAAACTCTTTGACAATGCGCCCGCCCTTCCCCGACATATTGTTTCCAGTTCTCGCGGCCGCATGCTACGCGCTCGGCGTAATAGCCGTAAAATACGCCTCGAAAAGCAAAACGATTTCGGGAGTGTCGCTTCTTGCGATGAACAACCTGCTTTCGGGAGCGGTATTCATCCCGCAAATATTCTTCGCCCCCGACCTTCCCGAATTTTCAATAATTTGGCAGCCCCTGCTTGCGGGGGCATTTTGCGCGGCGGGAAACCTCGCAACTTTCATTTGCGCCGAGCGCGGCGAAGTAAGCCTTATGACCCCGATAATGGGAGTGAAGATACTATTTGTTCTGATATTTTCAAATATGATGCTGCAAACGCGGCTGCCGTTTTCGATTATGATTTCCGGGGCAATATGCTGCGCAGCGGTTTTCATAATGGGAGCATCAAAGTCAAAACTAAACAGGCAAAAATTCCGCTTTACGGTTTTCCTAGCGCTTTCCGCCTGCGCCTCTTACGCGGCGTGCGACGTGCTTATGCAAAAATACGCCCCGAATTTTTCAACGCGCGCAATGCTCGCCCTGACGACGGTTGCAATGCCGGTCTCCGTAATCCCTCTTATCCCGAAACTAATAGGCGAGCTGAAAAAATCAAATCCCGAAACAATAGCTTTCGGAAGTTTTTCATCGGTTTTATTGGTTGGCGAAAGCTATCTGATGTTTATTTCCATAACGGGAGCCGTCGGAGCCGCAATGAGCAATATACTTTTCAATACGCGCGGAATAATCGCAATCGCCCTAATCTTCGCCTTCGGAACCAAATCAATGAAAATCAGGGAACTCGACAGGCATTTGGCAATGCGCAGGGCTTTCGGGGCGGCAATGATTTTGCTTTCGATATTCGCCGCCCTTTATTGCCGGCAATAAAAATGTTGACTACTTCAAGCTCTTAAAGCATATTTTTTTATTATTTCAAACGAAACAAAACTTATATTCACACTATGGCAAATCCGACAGACATAAGAAAAAACAACGTTATTATGTACAACAACGTTCCGCACGTTGTAATGAGCATGCTCCACCGCACGCAGGGCAGAGGCGCGGGTTTTGTGCAGACAGTTTTAAGAAACCTCGCAAACGGCTCGTCAACAACCGTGAAATTCCGCTCCACAGACTCTGTGGAATTTTGCCATACCACTAACAAGGGATTGGAATTTTCATATATCGACGGCGATGTTTACCACTTCATACACCCCGAAACATTTGAAGACTACTCAATACAGGAATCTATTTTGGGCGAAGACAAGAAATGGCTCGTTGAAGGCCACGAATATACAATCCTTTTTGTAAACGACGAGCCTGTGTCGCTGGAGCTTCCCGCAAACATAAACATTGAAGTTGCCGAAGCAAGCGAAGGATTGAGGGGCGACACTTCTTCCGCGCCCACAAAGCCCGTGACTTTGGCAAACGGCATCGTCGTGCAGGTTCCGCTGTTCATAAAAAAAGGCGACATTTTAAAAATCCGCACCGAAGACAATTCCTACGTCAGCCGCGCGTAAAAATATGCAGACGCTATCGGGCAGCCGTAAAATAAAGGCGGCGGATTTGAGGTCAATCCTCGAATACGTCCCGCTTTACCGCGACCAGATATTTGTAATATCAATCGACGGCAGCGTTGTCGACTGCGGCAATTTTTCAAACCTTGCAACCGACATCGCGGTATTGCGCAGCCTTAGCATAAACGTCGTCATAGTGCACGGTATAGGCAAGCAGATAAAGCAACTCGGTTTGCAGCGCGGCGTTGCCCTATCCGACGTCTACGGCAACAATCCCGTCGATGATGCGACTTTGGAGCTTGCCCGCGAGGTTTCTGCGGGAGCGATGCAGAAAATTCAGGAAGCATTCGCAGTTCTTGAAATAAAAACGGCGGCGACAAACGCCATTCGCGCAACGGAAGTAGGCATAATTTCGGGCGTCGATTTTTTGAACGCGGGCAGAATTGACAAAATCGACTTCGACACGCTTAAACAACTGCTCGGCTTGGGCATAATCCCGATAATATCCCCCATTGCAGTAAACCGCAAAGGCAAGGTTTTCAGGCTGAATTCGGACGAGCTTGCGGCGGAAACCGCAATCGCCTTGAAAGCGTCAAAGCTGATTTATATGACCGAAACAAAAGGTCTTGCCGTTGAAAACGAAAAAGCGGTATCCATCCCGCTCGACAAGGCTGAGGAAACTTTTGAAAA
>JAGBWO010000226.1 GCA_017629765.1 Opitutales bacterium
GCATCTTGTTTGTTTCTTCTATTGCCTCTTCTTTTGTTGCGTGCGCCGTATGGCCCTCCTGCCACAAAAATTCAGCGGTGCGCAAAAAGAGGCGCGTGCGCATTTCCCAGCGTACGACATTCGCCCACTGGTTTACGAGAATTGGCAAGTCGCGGTAGCTGTGCACCCATTTGGAATACATTTCGCCGATTATTGTTTCGGACGTGGGGCGGACAATCAAAGGCTCTTCGAGCGGAGATGACGGCACGAGTTTGCCGTCTTTAAGCTCCAAGCGCGAGTGCGTAACAACCGCGCATTCTTTCGCAAAGCCTTCGACATGCTCCGCTTCCTTTTCCAAATAGCTGACGGGAATAAAGAGGGGGAAGTAGGCGTTTTTATGGCCGGTATCCTTAAACATTTTGTCGAGGACGCCCTGCATATTTTCCCATAGCGAATAGCCCCAGGGCTTTATCACCATGCAGCCGCGCACGGGGCTGTTTTCCGCAAGCTCGGCGGCTTTTATTACCTGCTGGTACCATTCGGGATAGTCCTGCGCCCTTGTCGGCGTTATTGCTGTCTTTGCTTCTTTTGCCATAAAAATTTTTTGAAATTTAATATTTTGCCCCGAATGGAATTTTCGGGGCTGTTTTCGGATTAGCCGATGAACTCTTCGTCAATCCATTTGCGCAGAACCTGCGGCACGCGGATTTTTCCGTCATCGGTTATGTTGTTTTCAAGAATTGCCGCAAGCACGCGCGGAATTGCCAAGCCCGAACCGTTCAAAGTGTGTACGAACTGCGACTTGCCGCCGTTTGCGGGGCGGAAGCGTATGCCAGCCCTACGAGCTTGGAAATCCGTAAAGCACGAGCAGCTTGAAACTTCGAGCCATTTTTGCTGACCCGCCGCCCAGACTTCGAGGTCGAACTGCTTTGCGTGCGGGAAACCTATGTCGCCCGTGCAAATCATTAAGACGCGGTAGGGCAGTTCAAGTTTTTGCAAAATCCTTTCGGCGTCAAGGCGGAGCTTTTCGAGTTCGTCCATCGAGGTGTCGGGGTGAACCCATTTTACAAGCTCTACTTTGTCGAACTGGTGCAGGCGGTTGAGGCCTCTGACGTCTTTGCCCCAAGAACCCGCTTCCCTGCGGAAGCACGGGGTGTAGCCGCAGCGGTAAACCGGCAAGTCCTTTTCGTCAAAAGTTTCATTGCGGAAGAAATTTGTAAGCGGAACTTCTGCGGTAGGTATCATGTAGAAGTCGTCCTGCGCGTCGTGGTACATCTGGCCTTCCTTGTCGGGGAGCTGCCCCGTGGCAGTCGCGCTTGCCGCGTTTACCATAATCGGGCAAATCATTTCCTCATATCCGTTCTTCTTTGCTTCGTCGAGGAAGAACGCCAATAGCGCGCGAACGAGGCGCGCCATGTCGCCTACATAGAACGGGAATCCCGCCCCCGTAACTTTGACGCCGCGCTGAAAGTCGAGCATTTTTTCGAAGAAGGGCAAATCCCAGTGCGGTTTTGCGATTTTTATTGAATTTGCGTCGCCCCAAGTTGAAACGGTGATGTTGTCTGCTTCGTTTTTGCCCACAGGCACGGATGGGTCTGGCATATTGGGGATTGTAAGAAGCATCGAGTTCCATTTTTTGTCGGCTTCGTCGGCTTATTTTTCAAGTGCTTTTACTTTTGCCGACACTTCTTTAAGCTCGGCGATTTTCGCCTTGAATTCATCGCTTCCCTTTGGCAGTTTCGACATTTCCAAATTCGCGGCGTTTTGGGCCGCGCGGGCTTCTTCCGCCGCGCTTACGATTGCGCGCCTCTTGGCGTCGAAGTCCAAAATAGCGTCCAAATCGCAGTCAAATTTTTTCAGTGATATGGCTTTTTTCAGCCTTTCCGGATTTTCTCTTAAGAGTTTAATATCTATCATAAAAGTATTAAAATGGCACTTTTTTTTGATTTTTCAACAAAGATATTTGACTTTTTTCCATTTAAATTAGACAACTTTTTTTCGATTTTATAAATTTATGGCTAATCACACAGAAAATATGGAAAACAACCAAAATAATCCCGCAGAACAAGAAGCGGAGCAGTGCGGTTGCGCCTGCGGACATTCCGAAAAATCCGAATGCAAATGCCACTCGGAAGAAGAATGTAAGTGCAATAAAAATATTTCAGAAATCGACGAGCTTAAAGCCGAACTTGAAAAGGCGAAGGAGGAATCCGCAAAAAACTACGACAACTATTTGCGCGCCGTCGCCAATCTCGACACCTACCGCCGCAGGGTTTTGCGCGACATGGAGGAAATCCGCAAATTTGCGATACAGCCTTTTGTGGAAGAGCTTTTGTCTTCGGTTGACAATCTCGAGCTTGCCATAGAGCATGCCCGCAAAAATAAAGATTTTAAGGATATGATTACGGGCATTGAAATGGTGCTTGGGCAGATTAAAAAAGTTTTTGGCAATTTCGGCGTCGAGGAAATCCGCCCGCTCGGAGAGGAATTCGACCCGAATTTTCATGAATGCGTGGCGCATTCGCCGAGCGATGAATATCCCGAAAACAAGGTGTCTTCCATTATGCGCACGGGCTACAAGCTTAACGGCCGCCTGATACGTCCGGCAAGCGTGGTTGTTTCAAGCGGAGCAAACAAGGAGTAATATGCCCGAAGACTATTACCAGATGTTGGGCGTTTCAAAAGACGCCTCTTTGCAGGAAATAAAAAAGGCATACCGCAAGCTTGCCGTAAAATACCATCCCGACAAAAATCCAGGC
>JAGBWO010000227.1 GCA_017629765.1 Opitutales bacterium
GTTGGGATGCCTCATGGCGTCCTCAGGGCGGATTTTTTGCATTTGCTCAAAAGTATAGTCGCGGAACATTCCGCCCGAAGCCGTGATGATAAGGTTTGCGATGTCCTCTTTTCGCTCTCCCTGAATGCACTGGAAAATCGCGTTATGCTCGCTGTCAAGAGGCAGCATTTTTATCCCCGTGCGCTTCGCTTCCGCCATCATAAATTTGCCCGACATAACCAGAATTTCCTTGTTCGCAAGGGCGATGTCCTTTTTGCATTTTATGGCGGACAGAGTCGGGATTAACGCGTCGGTTCCAACTACCGCCGCGACAAGAGTGTCAAAGCCGTCGATTGTGGAAATTTCTTTAAGGCCTTCCGCGCCCCTGTAAAGAGTAGCACCGTCGAACGCGCCTTTGCCTTCGTCAAACGCGGACTCATCGGAAATCGCAACGTGCTTTACGTTAAACTCTTTCGCAATATCAGCAAGCTTTTTCCAGTTTCTGTTTGCGGCAATCCCCACAAGTTCAAGCCTGTCGGGATTTGCGCGGAGCACTTTCAAAGTGCTGTCGCCAATCGAACCGGTTGCGCCCAATAAAACTATTTTTCTTTTCATATCAAAAAATCAAAAGTCTACTTTATGGGAATATATAATAAAACAAACGCCATTACGGGCGTGGTTAAAATCAAAGAGTCCGCCAAATCGAGCGCGCCCCCTATGCCGGGAAGGGTCGAGCCGGAATCCTTTACCCCCGCCTTGCGCTTCAACGCCGACTCAACCAAGTCCGAAAGAAGGGCGACAACCGCAATAAAAGCGCACAGCGCGCCGATAATCCAAACAGGGGTTCCCTTAAAGCTCTCCTTCAACAAATAATGCGCGATTGCCATTCCGCCCGCGCACGACAAAAACATTCCGCCAAGCAAGCCTTCGTAAGATTTTTTTGGCGATATTGACGGGGCGATTTTATTGATGCCAAACCAACTCCCGAACAGATAGCCGCCAATGTCGGAAAACTTTATGACCAATATTGCCCACACTGCTATTTTTAGGTCAAAGAACGCGATGTCTGTAAAATAGCTAAGCATATAGCCCAACGCCATAATTGTCAAAAATTCAGGAACAAGCGTTTTTATCGGATAATCTCCATAAGGGGATTTTAACGCCGCAACCGCGAAGAATCCAAACAAGATTACAGGGGAAAGCACGCAAAATAAAGGCACGCTTAAAATTGCAGACAAATTATAATTCAAACCCGACGCCTGCAAAATTTTTTCGACAAATATTATGGCAACCAAAGAGCCGACAACCCAAAAGCGCGGAGCAAGACCGCATTTTTTCTCAATTTGGCACGCCTCGTAAGAAGCGAGCAAAGCCAATATCAAAATCAAAGCGGAGAAACCGAATGCCTTGCCAAAGTAAATCGAGCAAGACAAAATTAAAAGAAGAAATATCGAGCTTAGCGTGCGTTTAACCATTTTTATTTATCTTTAACTGTTCCGTTGTAAAACCATACCTGCGTTCCCGCTTTGCGTATTCGCATAGCGCCTTTTCAAGCTGCGCAGCGTTAAAATCGGGCCAATATACATTTGTAAAATAAAGTTCCGAATACGCCGACTGCAGCAAAAGGTAGTTGCTAAGGCGCATTTCGCCCGAAGTCCTTATAATCAAATCGGGATCGGGTATTCCGGCGGTGTCCAAATTTTCGGCAATATCCTGCCAGCAGACATTCCCTTTCTTTTCGATTTTGTTGACGGCCCTGACCAGCTCGTCGCGCGAGCCGTAGTTCAAGGCAAGCACCAAATTCGATTTCGTAAAATTTTCCGTCTGCTTTTTTAGCGAAATCAAGGCGTCCCGACAGTCTTTCGGGAGGGCTGAGATGTCGCCTATTGTCAAAAACCTGACCTCTTTTTCAATGAAAAGCTCTCCATATTTTTTTATGGACGCCAAAAGAAGCTTCATTAACGCCTTTACTTCAAGCTTTGGCCTGTTCCAATTTTCAGAGGAGAAAGCGTAAAGAGTCAGGTATTCAATGCCCCCTTTTACCGCCGCCTCAAAAACTTCCAAAACCCTCTTTGCCCCCTCCTTATGTCCGAAAACCCTCGACAAGCCTCTTTCTTTTGCCCATCTGCCGTTTCCGTCCATAATAATCGCGACATGCCTCGGCACGGTTATGGATTTCGCGACTTTTTTCGGAGTTTCTGCTTTTCTTCTTATCATAAAATATAAAACAATCTTCAAATTAACATCATATTTGGGATTTTTGCAAATAATTTTTACCGCAAAGAAAATTGTTGATTTCAAGGCTTAAAATCAAAATTATAAAGGCTATGAAAAAATTTGCATGCGCCTTGATTGCGGCACTCGCGCTCTTCGAAACCTGTCCGGGAGTGTCTTTCTTCGCGGACCCCGCGCAGTACGGCATAACTCCCGTAAATTCCGACGACCCTTTTTATGTCAACCCCGTTGCCATTACAAAGCTTTCGGAAAAATCTCTTGTGCGTCTCTTGGGAATAGATGTCGAGCACTGCACAAGCTTAAATGTCGAATACGCCTCGAATATGGTTTCCGACGGCATGAGAACCTCAAACAACACTTTTGCCGTGTCGCTGCTCGACAGAGGGGAGCTTTTTAACGGAGACGGCTACACGGAGCTTGACGCGTATCTGCCCGCAGATTCCCAATTCGCAAGAATGTACCGCTTTTTGGGAGGCTGGAAGTACAACCTCACAAAAAACCTGCATATCGACTTGGGCGGCACGCTCGTTTACGCCTCGAAAAGAATTTCGGGAGCGGGAATTACGGGGGCGGGAACGCACTTTACGGGAGACATCTACGCAGGGCTTATTTTTGAATCGCTTTTAAACCCTTTTGCGTATTACTGCTACAATTTCGATTACGATTCAAACAAAATAACAATAGGCGTAAACCCCAAATTCGACCTCTCAAACATAACAAACATCGAAAACCTGTCCCTCGAAATAGAGGCATACTGCGGATATGTAAAAGCCAACCGCTGGACCGCCGACGACAGAATAGACGGGGCTCTTCCGCACAACAATTATTTCTACGTCCAGACAGAGGCGCAGCTTGTCTATGTTTTGGCAAACCGCTGGCGTTTCACGGTCGGCGGGGGCTACGCCCACAACGACGGCGCGCGCGACATAAAAAACCTTTCAAACAGCCCGAACAACCTGCTTTGGATAAACACTTCAATCGGCTTCATATTCTAAAACACAATGAAAAAAACACTGAGATTTATTTTGGCGATGTCAACCGCGCTTTTGGCCTGCGCCTGCTCCTCGCCGACGCTTGAAAACAACGTGAGCAAAGACTGGTCCGCCTTCGACGACGCAAGCGGGGACACTCTCGGCTACAACCGCAACTCGAACGTAAAAATATCCTATGTCCGCACCCGATACATCGGGGACATGGAAACGCGCTCAATCGGCGAAGCCCTTACCGGAGACGAGCATACGCACGGCTATCTTACCCTGCGCTCCGACCCGGACTCGCGCGAGGGAATGTATTTCTTCATTATGACGGAACTCGGAGTTTCAAAAATTTCGGACGGAACGATGATAGAAGTTTACGTCGATTCAAACAAAACTCCGAAAGTCCGCGAATTTAAATTCGCCGTCCCCGAAACCCATTCGCTTCTGCGCGAAATAAAAATCGGCATTACAGGAAGCGACTGGAAAGGCAAAAACGAAAAGCCGAACGCCTATAAAATCGTCATAAAAACGCCTGCGGGAAAGACAATAGCAGAGTACAAGTCTTGGCTTTGGGGCTTGGATGAAAAATGAATTTTTCCGCGCCTTTTGAAATAGAAAACTCCCCGTTTTTTCTTCCTTCCGATTTCAGGGAAACGCTCGACGGAGGGCAGTCTTTCAGATGGAGGGAAATCGAAAAAAACGCCTTTGAGGGGGTTTTTGAGGACATCGCGGCAAGGCTCATTCTGGGAGAAAACGGCAAAGTCCGCGCCCAAATCCCCGAAGGGTTTGACAGAAAAAAATGCGTAAAAAAAATAGCCGATTTTTTAGACGCCGAACGCGATTACGCCTCAATCACAAAAAACCATAATGACGAAAGGGTCTCAAAAGCCGCAAAGAGGTTTCCAACGCTTCGCATTCTGCGCCAGACGCCCCAAGAAGCCATAATCTGCTTCATCTGCTCTTCAAGCAAGCGCATAGTCCAAATAAAACAGTGCGTCGGGCTGCTTTCGGAAAAACTGGGGGATGAAATCGCCCCGAAATTTCACGCCCTTCCAAGCTTTGAAAAAATCGCCGACGCGCCGCTTGAAATTTTAAGGGGCTGCAAACTCGGCTTCCGCGCGGACTACTTAAAGCGCACCGCGCAAAAAATAGTTTCAGACAAATTCGACCCTGAAAGCTTGCGCGAAATGCCGTATTCCGAAGCAAAAAAATACCTGCTCGCGCTTTCGGGTGTCGGAGAAAAAGTTGCAGACTGCATCCTGCTTTTCGGGGCGGCAAAATTCGAGGCATTCCCCGTTGACACATGGATTTCCAAAAGTATGGCGGCTCTATACGACTTGAAAACGCCGAAAGACGCGCGCGCTTTTGCGTCAAAGCAGTTCGGCGCAAACGCAGGCTACATACAGCAGCTTCTGTTTGCCGACATACGCAAGGGCTAATCCTTAAAATGCTTGGGATACCTCGCTTTAAGCTCCTTCTTTATGCCAAGCCACGAAGTCTTCCAAAATTCGCCCAAATTTTGAGTGATTTGAACGGGCCTGCCGTTCGGAGCGAGAATTTCAAAAGTCGCCGGAATTTTCCCGTCGAGAATTTTCACTTTGCGCCCGTCGAAATCGTAAAGTTCCGAAAACTTCGCCGAAACAACCGCCCTTTTCAACGACAGCTCATAGCGGATTTTTACAGGCTTTCTGCGAAGGGGAAGAGCCGCAAATTCGGGCGCAAGATAGTCGAGCATTGCGGACTGCTCGAAAGAAAGCCAGTCTTTTAAAAACGGGAGAACATCGGCGTTTCTGATTTCCGAATAGGAATTTTTTGCAAGGCACATTTGCTCGAAAACCATCCGCTTGGCATCTTCGTCTATTTTTGCGATGCCGCTTTCGGGGCATAACTCCGACACGAAATTAACCCTCTCTATAAAGCTTTCCTCCGCCTCCGACCAATTTTTCAAAACGAGCTTTCCGCTCAAAATCATATCGCAAAAAATCTTTGCGCAAACATCGGGAGAGCTCGGCGCGCCGCTTGATTTTTCCAAGACCATATCCCTGAATTTTACGAGTTTTAGCGCGGCAACCCTCTTTTAATCCTCGTCGAAAGAAACGCTTTCGCTCTCCGAAAAATCGTTCGGGAAAAGCTCGGAAATCCATTCTTTTTTTAGCGGCACAATGCCCGACGCCATAATTGAAACGCGCCCTCCGACGTTCTGCTCCGCAAGCTCCAGCGCCGCAAATATTTTTGAAGCGTATTTTTTCGACGAACGCCTGACCTCTCCGCGCCTTCCACCGGAAATGGCGCAAGCCAGCGTTCCCTCGTTCAAGCGCACGCACACTCTGTCGGAAAACGCGCTCAAAACAGACTTTGCCGCCTCCGCATTCAAATCGCCCGAAGCTCTGCTTTTTTCCTCCCCTTTAAGCAAATTGAAAAAATCCCCCGAAACCTCGAAAACCCTGCGCGCGTTTGCCGAATGAATGCCGTAATTTCTGCAAAAAGTTTCGTCAAAATTTCTGCCGCGGGCAAGACGGCAGATTTCGGAAATCTCGTCGAGCTCCGAAGCGCATTCGCCAACCATCTCGCCAAGCTCATATTCACTTCTCTCGTCAAGCCCGTCAACTTTTATGCGCCCCCCCTGCATAATGGCGGCAAACATTGCCACATTCTTTAAAACGCCCCTGCGCGCAGCCTCTATAAGCATTCTTCCGTAGCGGACCTCCGTCGGCAGGCGGGAAATTTTGACGCCCAAAGGAGTCGCGTTAAGGAATTCGTCAACCGCCCCCAGCTCTCTTAAAATCTCAAGAGCCGCCGAAATCTTTTCTTCGCCCGGTATGTCCAAAAGAGGCAGAGTTGAAATATCCAAGCCGGCGACTTTCAGCCACAGCAAAATCTGGCTCAAATCAAGGCGCAAAATTTCGGGCAGAATATACGGGGCGAAATCGGCTTCCTCGTTTTTGCGCCAAAGCCTGACAGCGACGCCCGCGGAGGTTCTGCCCGCCCTTCCCGCGCGCTGGACCGCGCTTGCGTGCGAAATCCTTTCGACATACAAAGTGTTGACGCCCCTTGAAAAGTCGTACCTTGCAACCCTTGCAAATCCCGAATCTATCACGAACTTTACTCCGTCGATAGTAAGAGATGTTTCGGCAATGTTGGTTGCGACCACAACCTTGCGCTTTTCGGATTTTGCCACAGCCCTGTCCTGCATCGCGCCGCTCAAAGACCCGTGCAGCGGCAAGACTTCCATTCCGCGCGAAGAGGGCATTTTAAGAACTGCCGAAATCGTGCGCGAAATTTCATAGGAACCCGGCATAAATATCAAAAAATCGCCCGACGGATTTTCCCTTGCGAGCCTTTCAAACTCGAGTGCCGCCCTGTCCCATATTTTTTCGGAATGCCCGCGGACGGGGGAATACTCGATGTCCACGGGATAGAGCCTGCTTTCGCATTCAAGGCTGACTGCGCCGTCGCCAAGAAACTTCAAAATCTCGTCGGAATCAAACGACGCAGAACACACAAAAACAGCCAAATCCTTCCTTCTGGATAAAACCGACTTTAAGACAAGGGCAAAAGAAATGTCGCTAAACAAATTGCGCTCGTGAAATTCGTCGAACACAACCGCGCCCACTCCGCTTAAATCGGGATCCGACAAAACCATTCTGGCAAGCACGCCTTCCGTCACAAAAACGATTTTGGTTTCGGGCGAATAGTTCTTTTCCATCCTTATGTGCCAGCCCGCAAACCCTCCCGCAGAAGAGCCGACAGATTTTGAAACATACTTTGCAAGAAGCCTCGCCGCAACCCTGCGCGGCTGCAAAACCAAAATTCTGCCCCCGATTTTTTCGGAAAGCATTATGGGCAGGCGCGTGGACTTGCCCGACCCCGTTGGAGCGCGAACGACAAATTTTCTTGCGCCGCTTTCAAGAGCAGCAAAAAGCCCGTCTTTTATTTTGTCTATCGGCAAATCCATAAAATAAACGCGTCTTGCAAAACAAAAGGCGCGCAAACACGCGCCCCGAAATTCCGAATTCAAATACGACGCAAAAGCCTATTTCAAAGTTTCAATGCTAAGTTTTGAAAGCATTTCCTTTGTGGTTTTGCGCGCCTCGTCTGTGGACGACGCCCTCGCGAGCAAGACCGCCATTCTGCGGTGCCCCTTTACTTCGGGCTTGCCGAATATGCGCATATCGGTCTTGGGAGCCGCCAAGACTTCTTCAAGATTGCCGAAAACCACTTCCTTGCAATCGCCCTCGACAACGACCGCCCTGCTCGCCGACGCCCCCAAATGCTCGATTTCCGGAATCGGCAAGCCTAAAATCGCTCTGGCATGAAGGGCGAACTGCGACAGGCTTTGCGAAACCATGGTAACCATTCCCGTGTCGTGCGGGCGCGGAGAAACTTCGCTAAAAATCACTTCGTCGTTTTTTATGAAAAGCTCTACGCCGAAAATGCCGAACCCGCCAAGCGCGTCGGTAATCTTTTTCGCATATTCCTGGGCGCGCTCGACGGCCTTTTCAGACATTGCGGCGGGCTGCCAGCTCACGCGGTAGTCCCCGCTTTCCTGCCTATGCCCGACAGGCCTGCAAAAAGAAGTTCCCCCGATATGGCGCACGGTAAGCATTGTTATTTCATAGTCAAAATCTATAAATCCCTCTACAATAACCTTTCCCGCTCCCGAACGCCCGCCGCTTTGAGAATAGTCCCAAGCCTTTTTGATGTCGGCGGCGGTCTTCACGACGCTCTGTCCATGCCCCGAAGAGCTCATTATGGGCTTTACGACACAGGGCAGGCCTATCTTTTTTACGGCTTCTTCAAACTCCTCTTCGGAGCTTGCAAAAATGTAGGGCGAAGTTCTCATGCCCAGTTTTTCCGCGGCAAGAGTCCGGATATTTTCCCTGTTCATCGTAAAATTCACCGCATGGGCTGTCGGAACAACGTTAAAGCCCTTTTCTTCAAGCTCGATAAGCCTTTGGGTTGCGATGGCTTCGACTTCCGGAATGATAATGTCGGGCATTTCCTTGCGGATTACCTCTTCAAGGGCGTCCGCGTCAAGCATTGATATGACATGGGAGCGGTCGGCTATCTGCATTGCGGGGGCATTTGCATATTTATCCACTGCCACCACTTCAACACCGTAGCGTTTAAGCTCTATTGCGACTTCCCTGCCAAGTTCGCCGCTGCCCAAAAGCATGGCTTTCTTCGCGCTTTTTTTGAATACCGTTCCGATTTTTACCATAAGAAAACCCTTATATTTTTATTTTAAAATCAAAACGTTTTCATTGGGCAAAGTCAAACATTAAGGAATTTATTGTTAGCATTTTGAATAAGTTTCCGATTAGTAAAAAAACAATTCAAAAAAAGGCAAAAGATGAAATCCAACAAATTCATAGGCTTGATTCTCGCATTGGCGGGGCTGTTCTGCATAACATTCCCCATCGCGACCTCAATATCGGTTGAAATAATCGTGGGCGCATGCTTCTTTGTGGGGGCGATATTCACGCTCTTCCAGGCTCCGCGGCAAAAGGGAGGATGGGACAAGGCGATATATTTGGCAATCGCAATATTGTATGCAATCGGAGGCTTCATAATGCTCGCCTACCCCGTGCAGGGAACATTTATGCTGACAATGGTAATCGGCGCGATATTCCTCACGCAGGGGATTTTCACGCTGTTCTACTGGGCGGCAAAGAAAAAGCGCAATACAAACACTTCAATGACGCTGCTAAACGGCATAGTAAATATCCTGCTTGGCGCGATAATCCTGCTTAACATAAACGCGGGGCTTGCATTCATCGGGCTGCTTGTCGGCATAAACCTGCTATTTACCGGCATAACAATACTTATGCAGCCGAGCCTCTCAAAAGAAGAAATTTGAAAAAAACGCCTCCAAAAACGCAAAAATCGGGGAAACAACGCCCCGATTTTTTTGCGCCCCGAAATAAAAACTTAAAAAGCAATCAAAACGCTTGACAAGACGACGAAATATGATTGTTGTATTTTCTTCATTTTATGGTGGATGTAGCTCAGTTGGTTAGAGCATCGGATTGTGGTTCCGAGGGTCACGGGTTCGAGTCCCGTTATCCACCCCAAAATTTTTAAAGCGCCGAAACGAAGCCCTTTTGCGGCAACATTCCGGCGCTTTTTTTTGCGCCCGAATCTCCCGCGCCCAACCCGCCAAAATTCAAAGATATTTCGATTTTCCCCGCCCCCGCGCCAGTCTCAAGTTCGAGGTTTATTCGAGACTTTCAAAACCGTTCTGAACACGGCATTTTCTAAAAAATCCCCGTTTTCTCAGAAATTCTCAGCCGTAAAAAAATCGGGCAACAATGCAGGTTTTAAAAGGGCATACAATTTCGACTGGGAAACAAACACGGAATAAAAAAACGGCAATACAATATCCGCAAGTCATTGTCTAAAATCTATTTATAGCCAAGCAGCAAATCGGACTGTTCTTTAACCGAAAGCTGCCTATAATTCATAATCTTTGAAATGCGAAATCTCGAAAGCCCTGTTATGCTTGCAATGTCCGCATAATCGCGGGCTTTTCCCGTTGCGAGCCAATCGTCAAATACTACGGCAAACGCCATCAATTCAGATTTCCTTTTTGGACATAGTTTCTTCTCATGAATTTCAGGAGCCTCGACAACCTCGAACATACAATCTACGGCAACGGCCATAAAGGCCTTAAATCCGAACTCATCGAGCTGAAAACGGAAATCAACACTTTCAAGCGAATAGCCGTCTGGCAGATTGGGATTTTAGTCGCAATTCTACTGAGAATGCTAATTTAATTTCTATTTGTTTTTTCGGCCTTTTCGCTGAGAATTTGGTTCGCCAACTGCGAAATATTGTCGTTTGCAATAGTTGACATCGGATATATTTTTGACGCCTTGACATAGTTTAACAATGCCGCCCACTTATCACCGCTGGCATCGGCTTCCGACGCTTGGTTCAATACTGACGCAAGCAGCGACGCCTTTATGGTAAAATCGCTTCTCAGCCTAGAAAGCTCGGGGTCTTCCGGAAATTTTTGGTACACCTTTTCCAAAACTTCCCATGCGGCATAATGATTACGGAGCCTCGACAATTCCCGCGCCTGCGCCATTGAAGTTTCTATCGTTTCCATGCGCTTCATAATTTCGAGGAAATCCCCGTTGCGCGAAGAATCTGCCGCCAGCGCCGCGGCAAATCTAAACCTGTCGTTAAATATTGCGCGGTAGTCTTTCTGGGCAAATAATCTGTCAAAATCCGCCGTGGCTACGTCTTTCAAGTCTATCTTGCCCAGCATGGTCTTTAAAAATTCCTGAATTTTAGGATTCGTCGGCCAAAATTCCACCGCTTCCTGCAAGGCTGCCTCCACTCCCGACTGGTTTCCAGTCTGCGCCGCGACTAGCGCCTTCTGCAAAGCCAAATCGCTAAGCTGTTTTGACGTCTGCACAAACGCCTCTATTTGCCCTGCGTCAAAATCCGAAACATAGCCTGCTATGTCATTCAATATTGTTTCCGCCCTTTCGACGTGTTTTACCTTCACCGCGTTTATCAGCTTGTCGGTATCGCGCATATAGCGCAGAATTTCGCGCTTCTTTTCGACGGGAAACATTTTTACGCTCGCAAGGTTTTCCCCGATGTAGAACGCCTCCATCAAACGCTGCGTCGCAGAATGTATTTCCCCCTTAGATATCAAATATTCGGCGGCTTTTACGCCTTCGTTGCTGTCGTTTATCGCCTCTTTGCAAAGCGCGTCGATAGTCGCCGTGGTAAGCTTGATGTCCGCTCCGCCGAAAACCTGGGTCTTCAAAGAATCCAGCCCCTCCAATTTTGAGTCTTCCGCCTCGAACAAATATCTATAAAAATCGTTTGCTATCATTGCATGATAATATCTCCGCTGGACAAAAAACTGGATTATCAAGCTCTGGAAATCCATTTTCTGGCTTATGCGCGAGGAAACTTCGTAACTTTTGTTCTCCTCGATTTTCTTTTCGGTTTCCGTAAGACGCTTTTTAAGGGGATCCAGTTCAAAATCGCGCGTCGGGGGCGGAGTCGCCTTGTTGTCGCGCATGACTTCTATGAATTCGCGCCTGTCGCGCGTTTGAACGGTAATCATCGAGCTTTCCTTTCTGGCTCTGTCCCTCTCCAAGCGCTCGTTTTCCCTTAAAAGGTATTCCGTCTTTTTTGTTGTTTGCCAAAAGTTTATAACCTTATCGGCAATCGTTCGGCAAAGCTGGTTGTCTATGGCATAGTCCTGCGCCTTAAAAAGCATCTTCCATGCGTCTATTGTGCGGGCGGTAACGCTGCCGCCCCCCTTGCCGAGAAGCCTCTGGTTTATGTCTATCAAAAGCTGGTTGTATTCCTGCTCCTCCTTGTCGTCCGCAGCGGGGGCGCTCAAATATTTTTCAAATCTCGCCCGAAACAATTTGAACTGCGCGTCGTCCATTTTTTTGCCCGTAATATCCTTCAACTCCGACTGCGAGTTCAAGGCGGCAAGGATATTATCGCCCCGGGAATTATCAAGACCGCCAAGGTTTAAAGGCATGTTCCGAGAAGCTCCATTAAGCGGAAACGCCTCCTTGTCCGCCTCATTTTTCGAATAGGCGGGAATTTGCTCTTGCGACGAAGTTTCGCCAAGCCCGGAAATATCCTGCTGCGCCTTTTGACCGATTGCGGAAGAATCCGCCGCAAAAGCGGAGCTTATAAACAAAAAGTTTAATACTAGAATAAATATTTTCATAATTTTTCAAAAGAAAGCAGATTTAAAACGCCGTCGTCTGCGACTTTTACGCAAAAAGAATATTTCTGCCCCGCCATCGGATTGAAGTTTTTTATATTTGCGAGAGTAAAAACCGGGACGTTCTCGTTCTTTTCCAACATTTTTACAAGAAGTATGCGGCCGACATTTTCTGCGTACGCCAGCTGCGAATCGATTTGGACGTTTAATTTATAGCTATTTCCGGCAAAGCTCTTCGGATTTTCGATGTACGCCTGCGCAGGAAAATCGTTTAATCCGGAATCGGAATTCCTTTTTATTTCAACTAACACCACAAAGGCTGATACTATCAAAAATATTGCCGCTAACCCCATTATTACACTTTTTTTCATATAAAAAAATACAACAGATTTATCCTTATATACCAATAAAAAAAGCTTTTTCAACCCGCTTCCCCGTGCTTGATCTGTTCGCACTGTTTTATGCAGGCGTCCGCGCGGACGCCGCGAAGCTCCGAAAAGAAACATACGGCGCAAATTGCAAGCATCAACGCAGCATCCCTTAATACGGGAGCAAAATACCCGCCGCTTTTTGCGGCGCTGCCAAAGCAGCCGCAATCAATATCAAGCCCCCTAAAATACGCGGACGATATTGCCAAAACAAATGCAGCCAAAAGAACAAGCATTATGGCGCCTGAAGAAATTGTAAATTTTTTCGACAGAAACATAATCCCGCATAACAACTCCAGCGGAGGCAAAAAATACGCGACAAATTGAGAAAGCCCCATCGGAAGAATTCGATAGTTTAAAACCGCAAAATAAAATTCGTCGGGGCGCGCTATTTTTGCGACCGCCGCATATATAAAAACGGCGGATACGGCAGCACGAGCCGAAAACAATACTATTTTCCCTATTCTTTCCATTTTTTCCAGTCGTCTTTTAGGACAAACACATTATGCATTCCGCATTCCTTTTTAAGCCTGTCCGCGATTATCCTGCTTGAATTGCATTGCCCTACATTGCAGTAAACCAATATGGAAGCTTCGGGAGTCCATTCGTCCCAAAACGCTCCAAGCCGTGCGTCAAACTGCGCCTCAGGCAAATTAAACGCGCCTTTTATATGGCCTTTTGCATACTCTGCCGCGGGTCTTGCATCAACTATCATAAGCGGTTCTTTGATTCTCTTCAAATCCGCCAAGGACGCTTCTCCTTCTTTTAAGGACAAATCGGGGCGATGCGGATTGGCCGCATAGTTTATTGCGGAGAAAGATAAAGCCGCCGCAAAAATAAAAACAATGTTCCTCAATGTAGCCATATTAAAAAAAGCGAGTCCAGTTCGGAACAAACTCCGAAACCCCTTCGAGAATTTTTATTTTAATTTTGCCGCTGCGCTTCGCGATACTTTCCCATTCGCGGCGATTGCGCCAATCCGTGAAAGAGCCCAAATATACGCAAATACCGCCAGTTGCATCGGCAAAAACATCTGAGGCTTTGGGGTTTAACATGGCGATTTTCCCGAATTTTTCATTCGGCAGCGAAGAAAAATCGGCATCGCCGCAAAATATTGTTTTTTCAAAAGCATGAGCATCGTCGGGTACTCCGACAATGGCGCCGGCATTATTTTCGGCGCAAAACCGCAATAGCTCCCCGCCGTAATGGACGCCCAATATCTGCTCCGACGGGGCATAGACAAGATATTTAACGCAATTTTTATCGCCGCAGCAAACATTGCCGTTTTTTGAAAAATGCAGCGGGCACTGCCTTGGCAAAAGCAATGACACAAAATATACGGATGCCAAAACGGCAAATGACGAGCATAGACAAGCCAAAACCCTCCGTCTTTTAAATATGGCGCCGCGATTTTCAAAAAGCCCGACGCAAAGCATAATTAGCGGGATTATCCACAAAACCCAATAGTTCATTATGTTGCTAAAAGAGGCGCATATGCCGTAGCATATCCATGTCGAAAACGTCGCCGCCGACACCGCGCTTTTATTGTGCGGAAAAACCGCCGCCAAAATAAAGCACCAAGAAAATATATAAGCCGCCGCAGCAAAAAAGCCGTATCTGCACATAAACTCCAAGTGGGAATTCAGCATAGACAAATACCGCTCGCCGTCTTCGGGATTTTGATACCACCGCATGTAAATTTCAACCGGAGATTTTTCTACTTCCACGCCGAACGGGGCGTCGGTTAGCATTTTTATTCCAGATAAATATATATCGGCTCTGCAATTCGCGGACGAGCTTTTAAGGGCTAGCATATTCGACATGCGGGCGGACGCTGCGGAATTAAAAAAAGCCGCGCACGCCAACAGCCCGGCTGCGCACAAAGAAAGAATACGCAGTCTGCCATATTCAACACGCGCGAAGAAAAAGAAAGACGCAGTTGCGGCGGCAAGCGCAATTAACGCCCCGCGGGACTGCGTTAAAAGCAGGCAGTAAAACAAAGCCGCGGACGCCGCCAAAGAAATCCAAAAACCGGATTTTTTGAAAATCCCCGCGAAAATCCAGCTTGCGACGATAGCGCAGGCGATAAATGCGGCAGTGCGGTTCGCGCTGGAAATGCCGTATCCGAACCAATCTAAACGCTCCAAATAATACTGCGCAAAAACCGAAATCATTTTTCAATAATATCGCCCCACGCCTCGGCAATCGGCCTTGTAGGCAAAGCGACCATATATTTCCTGGCCGCAACTTTTTCCGCCGCCGTCTCGAAAGGATAGGCGACTTGGTTCATATAATCGCCCACAAATGTGGGGTGTTTCATCAGGTAAAATTTGTCGATGGGCGGAGCTTTCCAATTCGGGTCGGAATAATCGGGAATAAAGGTTATCATATATTTGAAAAATTCCATGGAAAGATTGTTTATTTGCGAATTTGAAGCGTGCCCGAGATTTTCGCCCGCCTTGAAAATTACGGCATACCCGAAATCTATCATCTTCTGGTAGAAGCGGGTTGCCGCTGCATAGCCGTATTCAAGCTCCCCTG
This sequence comes from Opitutales bacterium, assembly GCA_017629765.1. Taxonomy (GTDB): domain Bacteria; phylum Verrucomicrobiota; class Verrucomicrobiia; order Opitutales; family Intestinicryptomonadaceae; genus Intestinicryptomonas. Next base: position 14,871 of record JAGBWO010000227.1, read on the forward strand.
TTGTAACAAGCCATACGATATTTTTTGCATTGGGCGTAGGAATATCGTAGCTTGAATTTACATGGATATGGATTCCCGAAAAGTATTTAGGCCGGCGCAGTGCGATGCGGTGGGCGATTTGCGCGCCGCCGCTAATTCCGTACAGCATAATAGAATTGTCCGGAAGATTATGCCTGCTTAAAACGCGCTTAAAGCCCGCCTCCCATTCGGAAAGCCTGTCGTTAAACATAAAATCGAAATCCTTTGAACGGGATTTATCCATTTCGTCGGAGCTTGTGGAGGCAGAGTAGCCGCCGAAGTTCGACCAAGTTATTACGGCAAGATTATTCTTGTCGGCAAACTTTATAAGATGCTTGCACGGGCTGGAGCCGTAGGAAATATTGCTCTTCAATTTTTCCGGATTATTATCCCATGTGCAAATGGCGATTACGCCGCGGACGGACGGAATTTTTGCCTTTTTTGCGGCAGTGTCTTTTTCTTTTGTCCACATGTAGGGCATGCGCACAACAAAGGTTACTTCTTTTAGTTTGGAGCGCTTGCGCCAATCGGCCTTTGAGCTTGCAGTATTGGCGTCGGTATGCTGCGATACGACAAAAATGCGCTCGCTTTCGGGGAGAAAGCCTTCCTGACCCGATATTTGCGGGAACGCCAATGCGGGGAAAAGAAGGGATAAAAATGCCGCTGCTTTCTTAAAAATCATGGCGCTTGTATTTTCCTCCACGCGTCGAGAAGCTCTTTTGTCCGAAACGGGCTTTGCAATTCAGGCTGCTCCGAAAGCAGAAAGATATCGTTTTTTATGTTTGAGACATCGGCATGCAAGTCCTCAACGGCTTCTTTTTCGCCGCGCCAAACCGCAATCTCTTCATCAAAAAACATCCTTACGAATCTTTCAAATTTCGCGCTGCGGTTATGCCCCGTATTTGATATGCTGACCCATATCCACGGGCGGTTGTTTTTTCTGCCCTTGTAATAAAACGCAAACGACGGCTGCCACCTGAATCCGTCCTGGTCTCCGCATGCTACAATTCCGCGCGCGCTTGTCGTTTTTGCGCCGTCTTTCGGATAGTCCCAAAACAGCGCGGA
>JAGBWO010000228.1 GCA_017629765.1 Opitutales bacterium
AACGGCTTCATTTCATTGAGAAGCGAAAGGGTTTTTTCTTCGGCTTCTTTTGGAGAGGCTTCCGACAAAATGCGGTTAAGGAGATTGCCTTGCAGGCAGAATTCGTTTTCGGCGGCGGTTTGAGGCAGATTTTCGTGCGAAGACAGGCTGTAAACGTCGGCCTTGACTTTTTTTACCTCTTCAAACCTTCCCTGCATATTGTTTGCAAAAAATATAGTCTTTACTTTGCCTTGTATTTTCGACATCGCGAAATTCGCGCTTATTGCGGATAGGTCTTCGTACAAATTAAACGGAGCGCAGGACGCCTGCGAATCGAACATCTGGAATCCGTCAATGCCGCATTCAACCTGCATTTGCGCGTATTCGGAAATCGCGAGGGCGAGTTTTGCAAGGAGCATTTCAAAGGCGTACTGTTCGTTTGAGAAAAAATCGTGGAATTTTTGGAAATCCTTTGAAGAGCCTCCCTCAATCATATAAGATGCGAGCGTAAAAGGCGAGGCCGAAAAGCCCAAAACCGCCTTGTTTGGAAGCTCATTTCGGATTAAAAGCAGGGCGTCTTTAACATAGCTTAGCTTTTCGCGTATTATGGATTGCGGAGGGAGTTTTCTTATGTCGTCGACGCTTTTTATTGTATGTTCAAGCTCTATGCCTCCCGTGTCTTTAAAATTGTATTTAAAGCCGAGAGCCTCCGCCACGACCAGTATGTCCGAAAAAACGATGGCGCAGTCGAAATCGAACCTGCGTATGGGCTGCAATGTCGCTTCAAGGGCGAGTTCGGGAGTTTTTACTATTTCCAAAAAGTTGTGTTTTTCTTTTAGGGCGCGGTATTCCGGCAGGTATCTTCCCGCTTGGCGCATAATCCAAAACGGCGCGCGCGGAACCGGTCTGCCCTCTATCGTGTTTATGAAAAGCTCTCTTGAAGTCATTTTAGTTTTTCCTTTTCACCAGTTTTTTAATTTCGCCAAAATCCCTGAATTTAAAAATAAAAAGCAGCGCGAAATAAATTGCGATTCCGAGCGGAACGAGTATCGCCGCGTTTGCCGCCGCCGAAAATTTGCCGCTTAAAAGGCTTGCAAGATGCGGCTTTAAAATCCAAAGGGAAAGCCCCATCAGCGCGGCGGACGCCAGAATTTTCAAAATCTCCGAAACTACGTTTTGCATTCTGCGCTTTTTGGAAAATAAAACGTTAAGAAGAATGGCTTGGAACGCGCCCGAAATAACGTTTGCGCCGACCAGCCCCATCGCGCCGAACTTGCCCATTAAAAGCAGCGCCGAAGCCAAGTTGACGCCGAAAGCCATTGCCGAAACTTTCATTGGCGTTTTCATGTCCTTTACCGAATGGAAGCCTCTTGAAGAAAGGGTTGCAAGGGAGTAAAACGGAATTCCAATCGAACCCAATATCAAAATCGGCGTGCAAAGCTCAACGTCCGCATTTCCGAATTTTCCCCATTCAAAAAGCAGTTTCAGAACTTCCGGGGCGAGTGCAATCAGCCCGACGCAGCTTGGAACGCAAATCAGCATAAGCGATATGACCGCCTTTGAAAAATGGCGCGAATATTCTTCTTCCGAATTCTTTGCCGAAGCGAGCGACAGTTTTGGGAAATATACCGTTATTATCGCGAAAGTGAAAATCCCGAGCGGCAATTCTATCAGCCTGCTTGAAACGTAGATTGCGCTAACTGCAATGTCGCTTACTTTTAGGGCGAGCATATTTGAAACGAGTATGTTTGCCTGGATTACCGACGCTCCGACGAAAGCGGGCAGAAACAGGGCATTGAATTCCCTGACTTCCACTGTTGACTTTAAGCTTGGGGAAAATTTCCAGCCGCTTCTTTTAAGCTGGAATAGCGGGATGAAAAGCTGCGCGAGACCGCCCAAAAGAACTCCCGCGCACATGCATTTTGCAATGGCGTTTGCGTTTCCATTAAAAAAAGCCGCGCCGATTAGGATTGAGGATATTATCGCAATGTTAAGCCATACCGCCGTGAGTGCGGGAAGCGCAAAATGCCCCAATACGTTCAAGGCGGCGCAGATTAACGCCGCAAGGCATATCAAAACCATGTACGGAAGCATTATAGAGGCGAATGTTGAGCCTAACAAAAATCTCTCTCCCGAAAAATTTGCGGATTTTTCGGCGAAGAAGTAAAAAATTTCGGATATGGAAATGCCAAAAATTACAATCGCGCATAAAATCAAAAAGGCGCGGGAAATGATTTTGTTTAAAAAGTCAAACGCCTTTTCCTCTCCGCCGTTTTTTAGCGTTTGCGAAAAAATCGGAATGAAAGCGGAGGAAAGCGCGCCTTCGCCCATCAGCCTTCTAAAAAGATTGGGAATGGTAAAGCCGAAGAAGAATGCGGAGCTTACAGCGTTCACGCCGAGAAATGCGAGGGTCAGGGTATCCCTGAAAAGCCCCAAAACGCGCGAGCCAAATGTGCCGAACGCGACTTTGAGGATGTTTTTAAGACTGCGCGATGATTTTGCCATTATTTCACAACCCAGTCATAATGGAAATTCGAGAGCTTTTTGCAACCGTTTTGATTTACAATCACGTTGTCTTCAATTCTGCAAGCGCCCACGCCTTTATAGTACAAACCGGGTTCGACCGTAACGACCTCGCCGCTTTTTAATATGTTTTTGGAAAGGCCAAGACGCGGCTCTTCGTGGACTTCCAAGCCGATGCCATGCCCCGTCGAATGGAAAAATCCGTGCCAGCTTTTGCCGTCAAAATCTGTTTTGTAGCCGTTTTTTTCAAAGAAAGATGAGACTTTTTTATGGATTAAGTCGGCTCTCTTGCCCGCCTTGATTTCCGAAATTGCGTTTTCCTGCGCTTTTTTAACGCTTTCCACAAGCCTTATTTGGGCTTGGTTCGGCTCGCCTTTTAGGAAAGTGCGCGTCATGTCGCCGAAATATCCCGAAGATTTCAGGCGCGGAAAAATATCGAACACGCAGAGTTCGTTCGCCCTTATTTTGCCGTATCCCTCGCAGTGCGGATCGCAGGCTTGGTCTGCGCATGCGGCTATTGTGTTTTTGGATTCCGCCCCCATTTTGAGGCATTGCAGCTCTATTTCAAATTTGAGGGTTTCGCTTGTCAAGAACTTCCCGTTCCATTTTAGAAATCCGTTTTCAACCGAGCTTTCCCGAAAAATTTGCCATACCCTTTCAAAGCTTGCGCTTGCGGCGCCGTTTGCTTTTTTGATTTCCGAAACTTCGGCGCCGGTTTTTATTCTGCGTTCGGGAAAGAATTCGCCGTCCGCGACTTTTATTTTCAGCCCCGATTCTTTCAGCTTTAAAAATACCCCGGACGGAAATGAATTCGGGACTTCGACTTCCGATATTTTTAGTTCCGAAAAGATTTCGGCGAGAGTTTCAAAGTCGTTGCCGTTTGACGCGTAGATTCCGTCAAAATCCGATTCTTTTCGGGCGCGGCCGATTTCAAGCGGCGGGCAAATCGCGTATTTTTTGCCCCTATGGGTGAAGGCGAAAATTGCGTCGGGAATATTCATTTTTGCAAAATACAGCATATCGGGCGATTTTTCCGTATTTGCGTAAATAAGCTTTTCCATAATCATAAAATTGTTGCCTATAATTCAAACATATATAATGATGTTTTGCCATGAAAATTTTTACAATTTTAGCGGCGGCGGCTTTGCCCCTGTTTTTCGGCTGTTCGGAAGCCGAAACCAAGAAGGCGGACATAGATACGCTGTTTCCCCAAAAAATCGGAAATGCGGAGTTTTCCGCGAAGATAGCCTTGACCGAACGGGAAAAGGCAAAGGGGCTTATGGGCGTAAGGCAGATGGGGGAAAACGAAGGAATGATTTTTGTGAGCGACTTTCCGCATATGGCGTCGTTTTGGATGAAGAATACGCCGATTGCCCTCGACATAGCCTTCGTTGACGCGCAAGGCAAGCTCTTGGAAGTAAAGCAGATGTTCCCGCATGACGAAACCGCCGTAAGAAGCTCCTCTTCGGACGTTTGCTATTGCATTGAAATGAACAGGGGCTGGTTTCGGAAAAATTCGGTAAAATCGGGCGATTTTTTGGATATGAAAAAATTTTACGAAGCTGTGAAGCAGCGCAGGGGCGCAAATTGAGATGGGCAGAAGTTTTGTTTCAAACAATTTTTCAAGGCGGAAATTTGTTCTGCTTATTGCAAGCTTTTTCATTTCGACGATAGTATGGCTTGGCGCATATGAGTTTTTTTCAAGAAATATGACCGATTGGCAGAAAAACCGCCCAATCGACATAAGAAACGAATCGGGGCTCACAAGGGCGAAAGTTTACATAGACTCTTCCACTGCGGCGGGAATTGCGTTTTGCGTTTCCGCGGCGGTTCTTGCAGTGATTGACAAAAAATCTTCAAAAAGGCAAAAGAAATGACATCGGATACAATAGCGGCTCTTTCCACTCCGAGCGGGGAATCGGCGATAGCGGCAATACGCCTAAGCGGCGGAATGTGCCTTGAAATCGCAAAATCCTGCTTCGGCAAAACCGGGATTTCCCCGCGTTATGCCGCCCATTCCTCTTATGTTTCAAAGGGCGGAAAGATTTTGGACGACGTTGTCTTTACGTTTTTTAAAGCCCCGAATTCATATACGGGCGAAGACATGCTTGAAATATATGCGCACGGCAATCCGTACATAGTGCAAACCGTGCTTGAAGACTTGTTTGCGAGAGGGGCGAGGGCTGCGACCCACGGGGAATTCACGCGCAGGGCTTTTGAAAACGGCAAGCTCGACTTGTCGCAGGCAGAGGCGGTCGCGCTGATGATTGCCGCAAGAAGCGAAAAGTCTTTGGAGGCGGCTCGAAAACAGCTTGGAGGAGAGCTTTCAAAGCGTGTAAATTCAATGTGCGACACCCTTATAGAGGCTCTTGCCCGCATGGAAGCATACATAGACTTTTCGGACGAGGATTTGCCGAAAGAATCCTTCTCAAAGCCTAAGGAGCTTCTTGAAAAATTCGTTTGCGACGCTTCTTCTCTTGTCTCAACAAGCAGATACGGGGCGGTTTTGCGCGACGGGCTTAATGTTTCCATTATAGGAGAGCCCAATGCGGGCAAGTCGTCTTTAATGAACTGCCTTTTGGGAAGAAACCGCGCGATAGTAAGCCCCGCTGCGGGAACCACGCGGGACTTTATCGTTGAGAGGTTTTCGCTTGGCGGATACTGCGTGAACTTGACAGACACTGCAGGGCTTAGAACTTCGGGAGACGAGATAGAGTCGGAAGGCATACGCAGGGCTTTGGAGGTCGCCAAAGACTCCGACTTAAAGCTGCTTGTTTTGGATGTCTCCGAAAATTTCGGCGGGATTTTTGAAATCGCAAAAAGCTTCATAAGCCCGGGCGACACAATCGTCGTCTTAAATAAAACCGACAAGCCCCGCGCGCAAAATGCGGACGCTTTTAAAGATTTTGTGTCGGTGGAAGTTTCCTGCCTTGAAGAAACCGGAATCGAAAATTTAAAGGGGAAGATTTTGGAATTCATAACAAAAAACTCCATAACGTCTTCGTTTGACGACATATTGGTGAGCGCGCGCCATTCGAGCCTGGTTTCGGATTCTCTTGAAAACGCAAAGTCTGCCGTCGAAAAAATCGGAGCCTCCGCGCCTTCGGAACTTGTTGCAAGCGATATCCGCGCCGCCTTGGACAGCCTCGGCGAAATTGTCGGAAGAGGCGACAGGGAGGAGGTTTTAAGCAAAATATTCTCGACTTTCTGCATCGGCAAATAGACAATGCAAAGCGTTTTATTTTTTATCTATGTGGTATTATCTCGACAGCAAGAAGAAAAAATGCGGGCCCGTTGCCGACGCCGCTTTGAACGAACTTTACACAAAACATGTAATTCGGCAGGACACCAAGGTCTGGACGCGCGGAATGCAAAACTGGGCGCAGCTTAAAACAACCGATATATTCAGGCAGTTCGGGCGCAAAACATACACGAGATTGAAGGCGCTTTCCAACTCCACAAAATTGTTCAGGGGGCTGCTTGTGGCGTTCACTGTTTTGGTCTTTTTGACATTGCTTATAGATTTTAAGCGTTTGGCATATTTTGAAAATCTTCTTGTTTCTCCGGACACTTCCCACAATTTCTTGAAATGCGTGGGATACGAATACCACAAAATATCGTTTTTGACTTCGGTTGTTTTGTTTGTCCTTTTGCTTTTCATTGCAAAAGCCGCCCAGAACTGGATTTCTACGATTGTTTCCAACCTTCGCGCGCTCGACAAAAGCTGCAGGCTTTCGCCGTCTTTTTCGGGGTGGTCGCTTTTCATTCCAATTGTTAATTTGGTAAACCCGTTTATTGTCGTTTTTTATGTTTACAAGGCGTCGAAGAACGCAAACGGCAAGGCTTTAAACATTTTGGATTTTAATTTTTTGATTTTATGGTGGTTTTTTACGCTGTTTGAGCTTTTGATTTTGTTTTTCCAAAAAGTTTGGTTTTCGGGCTTTGTCAATATCGACGCCGCGAAGGGCATTTTGATTTTTTCGATTTACCACACGGTTATTTTAACGATAACGTGCGTTTTTTGGATAGTGCTGGTATCGAGAATCTTTCTTTTGCAGCGCAAGATTTTCTACAAATAGGGCGAAAAAAATCCGAACCGGAAAAGTTCGGATTTTTTCGTTTAGTTTTTCGAGAAGTCCAAATCGGTGAAGACTGCCGCGTGGTCGCTTGCCGATTTTACTATGGGCAAGACTTCCGCTTTTTCCGCATATTTTTTCATTGCCTTTGATAGCATAAAAAAGTCGAATTGGCGGTATGCGTTTTCCTTCGCCCAGCGGTATGAAAATGCCGCGCCGTTTGCGTTTCTTTGCTCCAAAGGTTCAAGTCCCGCTTTTTTCAGGATTTTGACGGCGTCGTCGTCCGGCTCTTCGTTAAAGTCTCCGCCTATTATCGCAAGCCCGCCTTTTTTCAGAAATACCGACATATCTTTTGCTATCATTTCGGCTTCTTTTTGTCTGAACAGGCTGTTTTCCCTGTCTCGCGCCCTCGCGCCGAATTTGCTTTTAAGGTGTATGGAGCCGAAGCGCCACTCTTTGCCGTCCGTTTTAAAATCGGCAACAAGCATTCCGCGCGGCGACCTTGCAGTTTCCCCGAAATAGTCGAAATTCTTTGCGGCGAGGACATTTGTTTTTTGAAACGGAATTTTTGAAAAAATAGCGCATTGCGGATATTCCGAGCTCTCTTCGGATACGGCGATATACGGGTAGTTTATTCCGCTTTCCGACAGGCGCTTGGCAAATTCTTTCGCGTAAGGCAGGCCTCCGACCTCCTCAATGCCGAGCACGTCGGGGTTGATGCCTTTTATGATTTTTACGATTTCCTCCTTTTCGTCTTCCGGCTTGGGGGATTTTATGCGCCTGCCGTTTTTCATGCGGTATGTGTCGAGATAGCAGTGCACGTTCCATATGCACACCCTGATTTTGCCTTCTTCGCGTATTTTTGAAGGTTCAAGCAGCGCGGAATTCTGCACTATGTGGCGGTTTTTGCCGAAGTTGCCGCTTAGAATGTCCTGCGGCGAAACTTGGTAAACAAGCGCGGCAAACAAAACCGCAAGAAGCCATACAAGCTTTAACCAAGAATTTTTATGGGGCTTTTTCTGCTTCCTTCTCATTGGGGCTGGTAGGGTGATTTGTCGCGGTTGCCGAGGGCGATTTTTTCAACGTACTTTGCAAGAAGGTCGAATTCCAAATTCACGAATTTGCCCGGATATGCCTGCGAAAGGTTTGTGATTTCCAATGTATGCGGAATAAGCCAAACCGCAAGGGAGTCGGGATGGGACTCCGCTATTGTAAGCGATATGCCGTCGATTGCAATCGAGCCTTTGTAAACCGAGTATTTTGAAAATTCCTGCGGAACTTCGACTCTGAGGTAAACGTTCTTGCCTCTCTTTTCAAAATCGAGAATTTTTGCGCGCGCGTCCACATGTCCGGAAACAAAATGCCCTCCAAGCCTTGCGCCCGACTGCAACGGCCTTTCAAGGTTTACGAGCGAGCCGCTTTTAAGCCCTTCAAAACTTGTGAGGCGCAGTGTTTCCTCCAAAAGCTCAAAGCTTATTTTATCGCCGTCTTTTTGCACTACCGTAAGGCAGCAGCCGTTGTTTGCCAAAGAATCGCCAATGTTTAAATCTTCCGCTATGAACTTCGGGGCTTCCACTTTCATAAGCCAGGCCTTGTCCTTGTTTTCCAATGAGACCACTTTGCCTGTCGCTTCAACTATGCCTGTAAACATAAAAATCCTCCTGTTTGAAATTAAGAAAGGCATATTAAATCGGATTTTATCTTAGTCAAGTTTGCGTTTGGGGCATTGGGGTTTTTACACTAAAAAACTTGAAATTTTTTTCGATTGGGGCAATACTTTTCAGTAAAAGTTTAAGTTTTATCTTATTTTAGCAAGAATAAGAAAATATTGGGAAAGGAAATATGAAAAAAATATCGAGAAGGGACTTCATAAAGAAGTCCGCAACCGCGGCGTTTGCGGGGGCGTTTTTGCCGGCAATCATACCGGCGTCGGCATTGGGCAGGGGCGGAGTGTTGGCTCCGAGCGAAAGAATTGTGTTCGGATGCATAGGCGTTGGAAGCCAAATGCGCGGGCATAGGGATTTTTACGCGGGCTTTGGCGGCTCGCAGGTTATTGCGGTTAGCGACGTGCGCAAGTCGAACAGGGAAGATTCAAAGCGCGCCGTAGAGGCGATTTCCGCCCGCCGCAGCAATCTTGAAAACTACAAGGGCTGCGATATGACCGAAGATTATCAGGACATAATAGAGCGCGACGACATCGACGCCGTGGTAATCGCTACTCCCGACCACTGGCACGTCCAAATAGCCCTTGCCGCCGCAAAAGCCGGCAAGCACGTCTATCTTGAAAAGCCGATGAGCCTCACAATAGAAGAAGGCAAAATTTTGGCGGACGCCGTCCGCAGGACCGGCATAAAGCTGCAAGTAGGCACGCAGCAGCGCACGGAGGCTTCTTTCCGCAAGGCCGCTGAAATTGTGCGCAACAAGCTTATTGGCGATGTAAAGGAAATTTATACCGACATCGGGGTTTTCGCGCAGCCTAAAATATTGAAGGAGGAGCCGATTCCCGAAGGCTTTAACTATGAAAAATGGCTTGGACCTTCCCCCTGGTATCCGTACAACGCAGAAAGGGTCCGCAGCTTTTGGAACGGCGGCTGGCGGTGCTTTTGGGATTACGGTTGCCGCAAGGACGGCGACTGGGGCGCGCACCATTACGACATAATCCAGTGGGCATTGGGAAAAGACGATTCATTCCCGACACTTTTCTGCCCGCCGAATACCGACGGCTCCGTTTGCAGATTTTTCGAGTATGAAAACGGACCGAGAGTGTATATAAATCCGTTCGGGCAAAACGGCGGGACAAAAGGGCATATGATCAGATTTGTGGGAACAAAGGGCGAGGTCAGGGTAAGCCGCGGCAACCGCATTGATTCAGATCCCGAATGGCTTGCAAAGGGCTTTTTGCCGAACGGCTCCATAAAGCTTCAAGTTGTGCCGAATATCCGCGAAGACTTGATAAACTGCATACGCACGGGCGGCACTCCAATTTGCAATGCCGATGTCGGCTATCACACGAGCGCGACATGCCAGCTTTCCGCCATGGCTCTTCGCTTGAACCGTCCCGTAAAGTGGGATGCAAAAGCTGAAAAAATAATTGGCGACCCTGTTGCGCAGTCGATGACTTCGCGCGTGCGCCGCGCGCCTTATTTCCTGGGCGTTTAACATCAAAACGGAGAATTTTTTTATGAAATACACACACATTTTGGCTGCATGCGCGTTTATGTTTTCCGCATTTTCAAGCTTTGCGGAAATCGACGCAGAAAGAATCAGGCGCGACGTTCAGGTAATGGCGGGCGAAATCGAACAGCCGATAAAGTTCAACAACCAAAACCGCTCTTTTCGCGACAAGAATAACCGCGAGTACGAATATCGCGACGCCGACGTCAACGATATGTCGAGGTACCAGTATCAGGACGACCTCTTGAATATTATGTTCGACGCCACAAAAAATCCCGCGGATTTAAAGGCGTTTGAAGGCGAAATCTTAAAGCATATTTCGGAAGTTAAAGACGCAAATACCAAGTGCGAGCTTGTCCGCATGCTCGAGTTTGCGGGTTCGGAAAAGTCTTTTGCCCCGCTAAAAAAATTGGCGTTGGGCGATGACGAAACTTTGGCTTTGGTTGCTTGCGGCGCTTTGGAAAAAATGCAGGCGAAGGGAGCGGGGCGCATATTGGTTGAAATCTTTAACATTGCCAAAAATCAAAAGGTTAAGGAGATGGCTTTATACGCTGCTGCCAAGCGCGGAGATAATAAAAAGTTTGTCAAAAAACAGCAAAACTCCACGAAATTCGCAAGCGTTGCAAAGGATGGTTCCAAAGTGCTGATTCCAACCGGGCTTGATAAATTCCAGCAGGACTTTTTGAAAAATCCGTCAAAGGCCAAGGCGCTGGAAGCTTTGAAATCCTCAAACGAATGGGAAGTGGCTTTTGTTGCCCCGTATATCGCAAGGCATGAAAATTCTCTTATGCCCGATTTGCAGACAGCATACAATTCGGCTTCTCCAACATTAAAGGCTTGGATAATCACAAGGGTTGCCGAAGTCCAAAATGAAACTTCAAAAAAGTTTGTTTTTGAGAATCTCGCGGAAGCGAAAGAGCCGTTTGTATGCGTTTCGCTTGCGTTTGCGCTCGAAAAAATCGGCGGCAAGGCGGCTGTGGTTGAGATGATTAAGCTAAGGGACAAAACGCGGGGGCTTCCGCAGGCAATAATCGCTTGGTCCATTGAGGGAATGAATGAAGGCGGCGCAGAAATCGACGCCTACATCGTTGAAAAGGCAAAGGATAACGACAACTATGCGCTTCGCTTGATTGGGTTGCGTTCAATAGACGCAAAGCCCGTTTTGTTTGAAAAACTCAATTCGAGCGTGTGGAACGACGCGTTGGCTTCCTATGAAATTTTGGCCACGGATGACGATGTCGAAAAAATCATAGAATTTGCAAAGCAGAGCAGGCCGAACGACAAGCAGTTTGTTTACCGCTTGGGCTTTGTTGTAAGAAACGCCGCAATTCGCACGTCCGAGCCTAAAAAGTTTTTGTCGATGCTTGAAAACGCTTTTAAATCCGCTTCGGACGAGCTTTCGGAAGGACTTAAAAAATGCTATTTCCTCGCATTGATGGAATGCGGAGACGCCGATGCGTTTATCGCCCTTGCAAAGAAAGTTGCAGAGGGCAAGGCTGACAAAATAGAAATTTCCCAGCTTGCGCCTTTTGCCAAACGCTTGACAAAAGACTACTGGCGCAGAATGCCCGATCATAAAAAATACGAACAGCTTGTATCGGAAATGATTGCGGGGGAAAAGTGCGGCGACGCGGGCAAGTCCGCATTGGAAAAATCTTTGGGCTACATTAAAAACAGGGGCGAAGAGCCTAAGAGGTAATATCCGTTTTCAGCGCGGCGCGGTTTGTTTCCGCGCCGCTTTTTTGCGCCCCTGCTTAAAATTTGATTGAAAGGGCGGGGAGTTTTTTGTTTTATTTGCTTTATTATGAGAGAAAAATCCGAGGCAGTGATTTCAATTAGCGGTCTTCGCCACCATTACACCGAAGGCGACGGCGTCAAGGAAGTTCTGCACGGCATTGACTTGGATTTTTACAAAGGAGAAATCGCTATAATAATGGGTCCGTCGGGTTCGGGAAAATCCACCCTTTTAAAGCTGATTGGCGCGCAGCTTACAATCCAAAGCGGCGACATCGTTATAGACGGCGACCATTTAAGCGGCGCAAACCAGTCGAGGCTGCGGGAAATAAGGCGCAAATAGGCTTTATTTTTCAAAGCCACCATTTGCTCGACTCTATAACCGTCTTGCAAAACGTGCAGCTGCCGCTTGCCTTTGACAAAACCCAAAATTCCGCCACTTCTTGCGAACTTGCATATGAGGCTCTCCAAACAGTCGGAATTGCCTCCCATGCGGAAAAGAAACCGGCGCATTTGTCGGGAGGTCAGAAACAGCGCGTGGCAATCGCCCGCGCGCTAATCAGAAAGCCTGCGATTGTGCTTGCCGACGAGCCTACGGCTTCTCTTGACGAAAAGACGGGCAGGGAAGTTGTGGAGCTAATTAAAAAAATGTCTAAGGAATTGGGCGTTACGGTTGTGCTTGTAACTCACGACAACCGAATTTTGGATATTGCCGACAGAATTATCCGCATAAACGACGGCAACCTTTCAAGCTGAATTTTTTATTTGCGCAAAAAAAAGCGGCGTTTTAACTACGCCGCTTTTTTGTTTTAGCTTTAAAGCCTAATCTATGAGTTCGAGAGTGGAATCGAATTTTTCTCCGCCGGTTTTGACGGGAGCCGCCACCAGATTCCAGGCTTTGTGCTTCATAAATTCGCCTTTTCTTGTCATTGACTCAAACGAATAGTGCAAGCCTTCGTGGTTGCCTTTTCGCATATACCAAGTCGCGTTTTTCTTATATTCGTCGTTGTCTTCAACGCTCTTCAATGTGACATTGCCGTCGGGGTTCAGCGTCAAGTATTTGTCGGGATGGCTCATCGACCTGAACGATACTCCGTTTTTATCGGCAAGGCCCTCTTCAAGCTCCCAATGGCAGTCGCCCATTATTTTGGGATTGCAGTCGAATATGCAGCGGATTTTGTCTTTCTCCTCCCTTATTACAATAAACTTCACAGTTGTTTGGGTGGAGCGGATTCGCTTTGCCGGATTGGATATTTTGAAATTGTCGAATTTGACATTCGCGTTTTGCGAGAAAATGCCGCATTTGCCGTAAGCTTCAAACGCGTCTTTTGCAAATATGCGGTTGCCGTTTGCGTAAAGGTAGAGAACCGAGCCGAATGCCTGCGCCTTCAAGCTGATTTTTCCCTTTATGTCGGTTTTCTTTTCGACATCCACTTTTTCGACGTTTTCGCCGAAGCTTTTTATGAATATTGTGCCGTCGGATTTTACTCCGAATAGGTAGCCGCCGTTGTCGGTTGCGCGCATTACAATGCCTGCGGAGGCGTCTTTGCCTTCCGGAAGCTTAAATTCGCATTCTGCTATTGCGGAGGTTAGATTGGCATTTTCTTTATCCCGGTTTTTCAGATACGCAAACTGTAAATCTTTGCTCTTTTTAAGGCTCGGATTTTTATCCGCGAACGAAAGCTTGTCGTTGGCGTTTGTTATTTTCGGCATATTTTTCGACGTCGAAGTGATTTTGTCATGGGCTGCCTTCATTTTTTTGGCGTCCATTTTAATCACTTTTCGGTCGTATGTGTATATGCCGTTTGTTTCGCCTTCAACGTCGGAAATTTGCGTATACATTGACGCGCTGAGCCCGGGATAGAGCATAAGGGAGTACAGCTCGTTTTGCATTTGCAAATAGCGTTTTGTGAGCTGCTCGTTGTTTTGGTTCATTTCTCCGTAAGCCCATCCGCCCCTGTCGAACCAGTTGTGGCCTTTAACGTTCAAGCCGACGCCGCCGAATTCTCCGAGAGCCGCAAAAGTGTGGCTTTCAAGAACTCCCGCCGAAGGGCCTTGATAGATGTGCAGGTCGTAAACATCTCCGCTGACATGCTCGTTTGGAAGCCCCGAAGAGTCGTTTACAAAGCGCGACGGGTCGTATGCGCTGACTTTGTCGGAAAACCTCTTGATGTCTTCGCGCTTGCCGTACATTGACCAGCCCTCGTTGAACAAAATCCAAGTTATTACGCACGGATTGCTTATGTGTTCGTCGATGATTTCCTTTGCGTAATCCTCAAAAATTTTGCGCTCTTCTTCGTTGGGTCTGAAACTTTCTTTTTTTACTTCTTTTGTGCCTTCTTTTATCAGCACCGAGTGCGTGTGGGAGTTGGGCATATCCTGCCATACGAGCATGCCGATTTTATCGCACCAGTAGAACCAGCGGGCGGGCTCTACTTTGATGTGCTTTCTTATCAGGTTGAAGCCCAAGTCCTTGTGGTTTTGGATATCGCTTTTCAAGGCTTCGTCGGTCGGTGCGGTCAGGTTGCCGTCGGGCCAGTAGCCTTGGTCGAGAGTTCCTATTTGGAAAATGAATTCGCCGTTGATTGTCGGGCGGGTTATGCCGTTTATGACCTTTTTGCCGAGTTCGCGCATTCCGAAATACGAATCGACTTCGTCAATCGTCTTGCCGAATTTTTTAACCTTTATTTTTAAGTCGTACAAGAACGGAGAGTCCGGCGACCAGAGTTTCGCATTTGGAATTTTAAGCTTTATTTCCTTGTTTGCGACACCGCTTGCCTCTGCAACTTTTTTGCCGTTGTCATACGCTTCAAGCTCAACCTGCTGTAAAATTTCCTCCGCATTTGCGGTTATTGAAATATAGCCGTTTGTTACATTCGGAATCATTTTCAAGCTGTCTATCGAGCCTTTTGAAACAGGTTCAAGCCAAACCGTCTGCCAAATGCCGCTGCACGGAGTGTACCAGTAGCCTTCGGGTTCGATGCGCTGCTTGCCTACGGGGTTTATGCCGTTGTCGGTAG
>JAGBWO010000229.1 GCA_017629765.1 Opitutales bacterium
AAGCTCCTGCGCGTTTAAAGACATTGCCCCTTCTTTCACGCCGTCTGAAATTCCCATTAGAAGAGAGCCGTAAATGCTGCTCGTGGAGCCGTTTGAATGCGACATTGCGGCAAATCCTGCGTCAAAGAGCGTGTTTTTCAAGTCCGCTCCCGCTTGAATTGCGTCGTTTGCGGCGTTGATTGCGCCCTTTATGGCAACGCCGTGGTCGCCGTCTCCGCAGGCGGCGTCAAGCTTGCAAAGATATTCTTCGTTTTCAGTGATTGTTTTTGCGGCGAGGGCGAACATCGCCTTTAAATTTTCAAGAGACAGCATAATTATTCTCCGAGGCTTACCCAGTACGGCGCGTTTGATTTTGCTTTTATGTATTTTTCGCTTTCGTCGTCGAGCGCGCAGACAATCATTTGAAATCCTGCCATTTCCTGAACCGTCAAAATTTCGTCCACGATGCCGTTTACGAGAACGACTCCCATTTCGTCGGCGAGTTTTGCGACAGCTCTATATACTATCAAAAGCTCCATCGGAGTGCTTGCGCCCGTGCCGTTTATTATTGTGAAAATTCTGTCTCCGCGTTTTAGTTCGATTGCTTTTGCGAGATTTGAGAACATAATTTCGGCGGTTTTGTCGGCTGAAAGGATTTTGCTTCTTCCGCCGCCGCCTTCTCCGTGCTGGCCCATGCCTATTTCCATTTCATCGTCGGCAAGTTCGCTGATGGGTGAGCCGTTTTGCGGATGGGTGCAGCCCGTCATTGCGACTGCGAGGGTTGCTATGCGCTTGTTGAATTTTTCGGCTATATCGCAAACTTCGTCAAGGCTCTTGCCAAGTTCCGCCGCCGCTCCTGCGACTTTTATAAGAGGTATGCAGCCCGCAAGCCCGCGCCTGTCCGCTTTGGGGGCGTCGAGACCTGCGCTGATGTCTTCGGCAACCAAAACAGACTTGAATTTGATGCCTTCGCGCTCGGCCATCTTCATCGCCATATTGGAGCTCATCACGTCTCCCGCATGGTTTAAAACCACGAGCAAAATACCCGCTTCGCGCTTGAATTTGCGCATCGCCGCCAAAACCGCAACGGCATTCGGGGCCGCAAAAATATCGCCTACGACGCTCGCATCGAGCATTCCCTCCCCGACAAATCCGCTGAGGGCGGGTTCGTGGCCCGCGCCGCCCAAGGTAATGATTGCAACTTTGTCTTCGCTTTTGGGCTTTGCTCTTACGACTATTTTTCCGTCTTCAAGCTTTATTTTGTCGTTGTAAGCTTTGCACATCCCTTCCAGAAGTTCTTGGGTAAGGTTTTCGGGCGCATTTATGAATTTTTTCATTACCATAGGTTTTCCTCTTGTTTAAAAAAGTTTTTTTAATCGCAAATAAAAGTTCAAAGATAAAACTTTAAATGGAATTTTTCCTTATTTGCAAATAAAATATAAATCAATTTTTATTTAATATTTTAAACGGTGTTTAAAATGTCAATCAAAATTTCTTAATGCGGATAAAAAATAAAAGTTTTGTTCCAACGGCGTAAAAATTTTTGGATTTACAAATAAAGCCCGTTGCTTTACAAATTAGAAAATTGAAAATAGAGTTTTTTCCTGCACAGGGCGTAACAAGCGTTTTTCGGCTTGACTTGTTTGGGAAATTTTCTAATTTCAATCGATTGAGAGATTTTTAAACAGCGTTTTATACATGGAAAGGAATAAGCCCGATAAATTTTTGGCAATGAGCGTCGTCGAGATGATGATTCTTTTAGGCATTATTTTTGTTCTTTGCGCGTTTTTTTATACAAATTATTTCAAGCTAATGGATAAAAGCAGGCTTATCGTGGCGCGCACTTATGTTTTGGAAACTCTGCCTTCCGCCCTTGAATCTTTTAAAATAGACGTTGGCGATTATCCTGCGGACGACCAGGGGCTTGAAGCCTTGACCTATCCCCCCGTCGGAATCGAGCATAAATGGAAAGGCCCGTATATTTCAAAGGATAATTTGCGCGATCCGTGGGGCAACGACTATCTTTACACATATCCAAGCACGCAGGGGGACGGGGATTTCGATGTTTGGTCTCTCGGCAAAGACGGAATTCCGAGCGCGGACGACATTACAAATTGGAGAATGGAAAACTGAAAAATGAAACTTGCCGACAAGCTGCTGAAAAAATTAAAACAAAAAAAGCTGACGCTTTCATGCGCTGAATCGTGCAGCGGCGGGCTTTTGGCTGACGCGTTTGTCGGCGTTTCTGGAGCGAGCGAAGTTTTTTCAGGCTCTCTTGTATGCTACAGCCCGAAGGTGAAACGGGACGTTTTGAAAGTGGAAAAATCCGTCATAAAAAGGGGAGTCGTAAGCGAGGAATGCGCTGTTTCTATGGCTGAAAAAGCTCTCGAACTCTTTAATTCCGACGTGGCATTGTCCATAACGGGCTATGCCGAAAAATCGGACGACGCGCTACTGCCCGACGGCACGATATATATCGCTGCGTCGTGCAAAAAATTTACGGTTTGCGAAAGGATAACCGCAAAAAAATCGCGCAATGAAAACCGCAAGCTTGCGGTAAGGGAAGCTTTGCGCCTTTTGGACAAACTTTTAGAAAGCAAAATATAGGAGGATAATTATGGATAGAAGAAGTTTCATAAAGGGAGTCGGGGCTGCGATGTTTATGCCCGCAATAATTCCGGCGTCGGCTCTCGGAAGGGACGGATTTGTCGCTCCAAGCAACAGGGTCGTGATGGGGTCTATCGGCTTGGGTGGAATGGGTTCCAACAATACAAATTCTTTTTTAGGCGACAAAAGGGTGCAGATGGTCGCGCTTTGCGACCCATGTATGTCCGACAACCGTTACGGATACGGACACAACAATACTTGCGGCGCCGAAGTTTTCAAACAGCGCAAACATCTGACAGACGCAAAAGTCTACACCGACTTCCGCGAACTTTTGGCGCGGGATGACATCGACGCGATAACTACCGCAACTCCCGACCATTGGCACGCCATAATAGGCATTGCCTGCGCCAATGCCGGCAAAGACGTTTACGGCGAAAAGCCGCTTACACGCACAATAGAAGAGGGCAGGTATTTGTCTAACGCCGTGCTGCGCAACGGAATAATTTGGCAGACAGGCTCGTGGCAGCGTTCGGTGCGAGATTTCTGGTATACCGCCGAGCTTGTGAGAAACGGCGCGATAGGAAAAGTCAAACTCATAAAAATCGGTCTTCCGAGCAATAGCAAGGTTCCGCCGCTTGCGCCCGAAAAAGTTCCCGAAACTTTGGACTGGAATATGTGGTTGGGGCCTGCCGCAGATGCGGAATTCCATCCTTACAGGGCTTTTACAACTTGGAGATTTTTCTCCGAGTACAGCGCGGGTAAGATAGCCGACTGGGGCGCGCACCATTTGGATATAGCGCAATGGGCGATGGGCTACCACATGCAGGGCGCAAAAACCATCGAGCCAATCCATGTAGAATGGCAAAAAGACGGTTTTTACGACTTGCCGACAAGCTTTGCCGTACGCTACACCTACGAGCGCGGAGAGGTCGTGGAAATGTCCGACAAATATCCGATGGGTCTTGAAATCATAGGGGAAAATGGAACAATTTGGGCGGACAGGGGAAGGCTTGCCTCAAATCCGATAGGAATAATAGATAGAAAAATTAAGCCTGATTCAGAGAGAATTTACGCTCTTGAAGTCCCCGGAAGCCACCAGAGCGCGTTTATCGACAGCGTTTTAAACCGCCGAGCCACCGTGACCGACATAGAAACGGCGCACCGCACGAATACGGGATGCCTGCTTGGCGAAATCGCCTACAGAACGGGCAGAAAAATCGTTTGGGATTGGAAAACCGAAAAAATCATCGGCGACGAGCAGGCGCAGAGATTGTGCTCCAGGGCGTATCGCGGAAACTGGCAGCTTGTTTAAAGAAATGGAGAAATTTGCATGAAAAAAATATCTTTTGCTTTTTTGTTTTGCGCCTGCTCTTTTTTGGGAGCGGTGGAAATAGAAGACATTTTGGCTTTTAAAAACAGCGGCGATTCTTCCGCATGGTATCACGAGCTGATTTTGGACGCTTACAATCCGGAAAAGACGGCGGAGGCGGAGGAGCTTGTTTTGCGTGCGATGTCAAGTCCTGAAATATCGGACGAGGCGTTTAGGCTTTGCGCGAAAATTTTGAAGCCTTCCGCTTCCCAAAAATCTCTTAAAGTCCTTCCGACGCTTCTTACCAAAGACGCGAGGGTTATGCCTGTTTTCGATGTCTTGATTTCTTTTGACAACCCGAAAGTTGACGAACTTCTTTTGAAACTTTTGAATTCAAAGAACAAGAATATCGCAATTCATTCCGCATACGCGCTTGGAATGAAGGGCAAAGTTGAGGCTTCCCAGCCGCTTTTCAATTTGGCGAAATCGAAAGACAAAAACCTTTCCGATTCGGCCGTAATCGCGCTTGGACATATCGGCGGGGCGGACGCTTTCAAGGCGTTGAGGGCGCTGGCGAAAAACAGGAATACCGATAAATTTCTTGTAAATAACGCTCTTTCTGAAATAAGGGAAAAGTTTATTGCTCAAAAAAATATGAAGGCGGCTTTGGCGGTCTCTCTTTCAGAGGAATTTCGCCCCGCGCTACTTTCGCTTGCAAAATTGCGCGGAATCAAGGAAATGGACAAGATTTTCGCAAGCGAAAACGAAGTGTCGAGAAACGCCGCCCGCATTGCCAATACGGGCAGAACTTACGAAAATTCGACGGAGCTGATTTCCAAGTTCGACAAGCTTTCTGACGGCGCAAAAGCCGCGGCTGTGCGTTCTTTCGGTCTTTCCGGCGACAAAAAGTTCTTGAAGATAATCGCCCCTCTTTTGAAGGATGAAAACGATCCCGTTTCTATAGAAGCCATTTATGCCTGCGCGTATATCGGGGATTCTTCGGTGGCGGAAAAACTCGCCGAGCTTGCAATGAGCCGCGACGGAAGCGTCTACCGCCCCGCAAGATATTCTTTGGCTTACATGAATGAGCCGATAGATAAAATTCTCGAAGCAAAATATGCCGACAAAAAGGATTTCAGAATACTTGAAGTTCTCATTAACCGCGGCAATTCCAAATATCGCAAGGAGCTTATAAGCCGGTTTTTTGACGAAAACGATTCGGACAGAAGCGACATAATAAAGGTTTTGGAACGCCAAGTGGGCTATATAGGACTTTCAGAAATGGCGGAAGGCTTCAACAAAGCCTCTCCCGATGTTCGTAAAGACTGCCTGCGTCTCTTTATTAAAGCGTTGAGCAGGGACAGGAACATGGATTTCAGAAAAAAAGTTTTCGATGAAACTCTCTCTAAAGCCGATTTTTCCGACGGCGAGCTGGAAACAATAAAAATGCGCGTTCTCACGGCTACCAAAAAGAAAAAATAATAAACATTTCAGAACATGCAAAAACATCTCCGAAGAAAACCGGAGATGTTTTTTTGCGCGGTTTTAAATTTGTTTTTATTTGCCGGATTTTTCGGGCTCAAAGAAGTCTTCCTTAAACATATTTTTGCCCATCATCTTTTGAGGCTTTGAGGTTAGGACTTTTACAATGCAGAATGCGAAAAACGAGGTAAAAACCGATACCGACAATAGAAAAGTTATCCATCCGCCCAATGTCATTTGCCGTCCTCCTTGAATTCTTTGCTTTTAAATATCATTATTCCGAATAGAAATATAAGAGCGACGATTAGGGCGAAAGATGCCTGCGCAACCGGCTCTTTGCCGCTTGTCAAATTTTCTATTTGGTAGCTTAATTTGCCACCGAATACGCCCAAGACGTCTTTTAAAAACCATCCCAAAAATACCAATATCAAAATCGCGGGCGTAAAATACCGCCAGATTATGGAATAATTTTTGGGAAGTTTCATAAGCGAATAGGCGTTGGCGTCTTTTACGAGCTTTTCAGCCCCGTAGGTCCATGAGAACATTATGATTTCCCAAGTGGCTATTATGAAAATGAGCGTTTGCCCGACCCAGAAGTCGAGGCTGTCGAGCGCGACCAATCCCTTCGAAAAATAGAAAGAATAAAACGACATCAAAAACATCAAAACCGCCAGTATGAAAAGCGCGAAATTCCTTGCCACCCCCAAAACTTCCTGCAAAAAGGCAAGGCTTGGCTGGAGAATGGAAATCGAGCTTGTTATTGCCGCCAAAAAGAGGAGCATAAAAAATATGAAGCCGAAAAATTCGCCGACGGGCATCTTTAAAAACACGAGCGGCAAGACGTTAAAGCCCAAATCGAACAGGCTTGCGCAGGCTCCCGCAACCCCGCTTATGCCGAGGAAGGCGACTGCGGCGGGAACGGTAATCATTCCTCCAAGGCAGACTTCGCAAAATTCGTTCGCGCTCGCGCTTGTTATGGAGCTTAGCACAACGTCGTCGGTTTTTTTAAGGTAGCTTGTATATGAAATTATTATGCCCATGCCTACGGACATGCTGAAAAAAAGCTGCCCGACTGCGGCAATCCATATCGAAGGGTTCAAAAGCTGTTTGAAAAGCGAAATTTCCTTTACGCGCATTTCTTTTTGCGGCGCGGATTTTGCCGCTTCCGTTTTTGCCTTTTGAATGTCTGCGTCCCCGACAAGGCGTTTTATTTCAACCCATTTTCCGTTTTGTTTTTCTTCCAAAACAACTTTTGTGGGGTTCCACATAAAGCCCATGCCCTGGTTTATGGAAGAATCGGTGCGCCCTGTGTGTTCGGGGGTGATGGTTGCGACTCTTACAACTAAAATGAGCGCAAGCAAAATCAAAAGCGGCATCGCTATTTTGCAGAATTTCTCAATGCCCTTGGATATGCCGAGATAAATCAGCAAAAAATTTATGCCGAAAACGACGAGAAAGAAAATCCACACTTTGCTTAGCGAAAACTCCAAAGCCGAGCCGTTTTCATTTACTCCGACAAAGTTTCCGAAAAATTCCGCCGCCTCTTTCGTTGACGAAAAATCCAGCGCGCCAGCCGCAAAATTTACCGCGTAGCCAAGGCACCACGCTTCAATGTATGTGTAGTATGAGCAAATTACAAACGGAATCACAACTGCAATTGCCGCAACTATTTTTGCGGACGGCTTTCGGAAAAACGAATAGTAAGTCCAAGGCACGCTGTGGTATTTGTCGCCGATTTTTCTGCCTACGGTCCATTCCATCATTGCAAAGGGAAGCCCGACGAGAATGAACGACAGCACATAGGCTATCATAAACGCCGCGCCGCCGTAAAGCGCCACCTGTCCCGGAAATTTTAGGAAGTTTCCAAGCCCGACCGCGCTTCCCGCAACGGCGAGAATGACGCCCATGCTTGAACTCCAATTGTCTTTTTTACTCATTTTTTACGGCTGATTCGGCTTATAAAAAAACGCAAATCTTTATTTTGAAAATGCGTTTTGTTGTTAAAAATTTATTTTGTATTCTATGAAAAGCCGTTGGTCAAACTAAAATATGTAAAAAATCACAGCCAAAATTGCCGTAGGGGAAACCGCCCCGAGAAAAAGATAAAGAGGAGACACCCCGAAGGAAAAGTGCTTTGAAAGTATTGAAAGCCCTGCGGGATTCGGGGCGTTTGCTATAACCGTAAGCCCGCCCCCGATTACCGCGCCCGAAACGAGAAGATATTGTTTGGTCAGGCTGAAATCCGGAACGAGCGTCCCCAAATATGTTATGGCGGCGTTGTCGTTTACGGATGTCAAAACAATGCTTCCCAAAAACATGGTAAAGTCTCCGAGCGAAGTCAGTATCGGTTCAATCCACCAAGCCTGCAAGGTTCCGTGCGTTACAAGAGACGCAAGGAAAAATCCGACCAAAATGGGCGTTTTTACGTTTAATTCGTACTGGTAGTGGCGGGTCGCCATAATGTAGGCTATAAAGAAGAGAAAGCTGAAAAGCACGATTGCCGGGTGGTGCAGAGTAAATACCGTAAATGCCAATATGAACAAATGCACAGCTATTATGTATTTGGGGACGTATTCTTCGGTTTCGGAAAGGGCAAGCCTCTTTTTCGCGACAAGCTTCAGCCTTTCAAACTCTTTTTTGAAGATGAAATAGTACAATGCGACTCCCATGAAAATGCCGATCATCGCCTTCCAGCCGAAATATTCCATCATAAACGGGGTATCCCATCCCCATTTTGACGCCACCATTAAAACCGGCGGCGCGGCAAAATGCGTCAATGTTCCGCCCGCCGAAATCGAGACGAGCAAAAGGCCGATTGTTGCGTATTTTAGCTTGGAGCTTGGTTCGTAGATAAAGAATTTCTTTGAAAGAAGCATTGCGCAGATTGTGATTGCGGCAGGCTCCGTTATGAAAGAGCCGAAGAGGGGTCCTATGCACAAAATCGAAATCCACCACGAGGCGGGAGTAGAGCCGCCGATTTTTGCGATTTTGTTTATTATTCTGCCGGTGAAAATGATAATCGGCTTTGTTGAGGCGATGCACATAATCACAACCACGAACATCGGCTCCGTGTACTTTTTATCCACAAATGCGAGGTAATCGACATAATCGGTCATCGAATTCCAGCCGCTTGTGAAAATCATTCCGAGAAAAAGCGGTATCAGCCAAATGCCGAAAATCGCCTCGACTTCTCCAAGAAAGTGCAAAAGCGTTGCGCGGAAAGACACCGGGATTACTTTACCGTACAATTTTCCCTCCATTTCAAGCTTTTCGAGCTTGGCGTAGTGGGCGCGCTGGACTTTGTCGCCCCAAACATTGAAGTATCTGCTTAAAAAAGTGTGGATAATCGCCAAAAAGAAAATAATTGTGGCGTATAAGTTGAACGGGTCGTATTTTACCCTTGCCTTTAATGTTTCCCAAAGGGGAACTCCTTCCGAATCGGGGTATTCGGCGAGAGCGGTGGGGTAGCGCATATTTCCGAGAGAATCGGCGTCGCTTGCAAGGCAGGCGGCGCATATGAGGGTAAAGCCCAATATTAAAGCGGCTTTTTTTAAACTTCTCATTAGGGTTGCTTTTTCAAGTTGTTAAGGGTAAACGCGCCGCAAAAAACGGCGGAATATAAATACAAATCCCGCCAGTTTATTTCGGCTTGAAGCCAAGTTAGATTTAAAAATTTTTTTCGCAATAAAATTTTTACGCTATTTTAGCGCGGCGCTTGGCGTATTCTCTTTGAATTCTTGCGGCGAAAGAATTTACGGAATTTTCGCTCAAAGAAAGCCTGAAATATTTTTTTGCTAAATCCTGCTTTATTTCGCCCAAAAGCTCCATAAAAGAATCAAACGCCTCTATTTTATATTCGTTCAAAGGGTCTTTTTGGGCATAGGAGCGCAGATAAATCGCATCGCGCAAATCTTCCAAATAGGCGATGTGGTTTCGCCAGTTCGAGTCAAGCGTGCTTAAAAGCAGATAGCGTTCGAGCTTTTCCGAGTTTTCCGCGCCTTCCTCTTTGCGTTTTTCTTCGGCAAGCCTTTTGACTTCTTCAAAAACCCTGCCCGCGATATCTTTCCTTTTCAAGCCGTCGAAATCTTTTTCATCAAACTGCAAGGGGTATTTGAAGGAAAGCTCGGCGGTCAAATTTTCCAAATCGCTTGCGGATATGGCATTGTCGTCTTGCGGCAGAACTTTAAAAACCGTTTGGGAAACGGCGTCTTTTAAAGTATCCAAAACGCGCTCAAAATGGTCGCTTTCGTCCATTATTTCGGAGCGTATGGAATATATTGTTTCGCGCTGTTTGTTTGAAACGTCGTCGAACTGCAGCATACGCTTTCTGGTTGAAAAGTTTTCGCCCTCCACCTTTTTTTGCGCCCGTTTTATTATCCTTTCGAAAAGCGGATGCGAAAAGGGGCAGCCCTCGCGGTATTTCAGGCGGATTTGTTTCGCCAAAAACGACATGTCGGCGTAAAGGCGCAAAAGCTCGTCTTCAAGGGATATTATAAAAATGCTTTCGCCCCTGTCCCCCTGCCGCGCGCATCTGCCTTGAAGCTGCCTGTCAACGCGGCTTGATTCGTACCGCTGGGTTCCGATTACAAGCAGCCCGCCAAGCTCCTCGACGCCCTCGCCAAGCTTAATGTCGGTTCCGCGCCCCGCCATATTTGTCGAGATTGTGACAGCTCCTTTTTGCCCCGCCTGAGTCACAATTTCCGCTTCTTTTGCGTCGTTTTTGGCGTTCAACACATTGTGCGGAATTTTGTTTATCTTAAGCAGCCTGCTTAAAAGCTCCGAGTCTTCTACGGACGCTGTGCCGACCAAAACGGGCTGTCCGCGCAGGTTTGCGCGGCGTATTTTTTCCGCGACGGCTTGGTATTTTTCGCGCGCCGTCTTGAAAATCAAGTCGGGATAATCGATGCGGAGGCATGGTTTGTTTGTGGGAATTTGCATTACGGCGAGTTTGTAGATGTCGGCAAACTCTTGGGCTTCGCTTTCCGCCGTTCCTGTCATTCCCGCAAGCTTTTTATACATTCTGAAATAGTTTTGAATGCTTATGGTCGCGTATGTCTTGTTTTCGCTTTCGATGTTTACGCGCTCTTTCGCCTCCACCGCCTGGTGCAGGCCTTCGCTCCATCTGCGCCCTTCCATGACGCGCCCCGTATTTTTGTCTATAATCTCGATTTTGCCGTCTTTTACAATGTAGTCCACGTCGCGTTCGTATAGGGCGTACGCCTTTAAAAGCTGCGACAGGGCGTGTATGCGCTCCGCGCTTTTGCAGTACGCGTTTTTTGCCGCCGATATTGCGGCTGATTTTTCCGCCGGCGTTTTGGCGTTTTTAACGCTTTCTTCAATAATTTTTTGGAGGTTCGGCAGAACGAAGTCGTATGAGTTTTTTTGGTTTAGCTCCAGTCTTCCGCGCTCCGTCAAGTCTGCCGACTGTTCCTTTTCGTCGACCGTGAAATATAGCTTTTCCTTCAATTCGTATGCCGCGATTTTATTTAAATCGCCCGACATTTCCAATTCAAAGTTTGAAAAATCCTTTCCGATTTTTCCGCTTTCGGCAAGTTTTCTGAAAGTCCTGTTTCGGGGCATTCCCTTTTTTACGAGCCATAGCTTTCTCAAAGTTTCCTTTGAGGCTTCGCGCTCGCTTTTTAGCTTGTTTGCGGCTTCGCTTGCAAGGGAGTTGCACAGTTCGCGCTGCTTGCGGCTTAATTTTTCGATTGACGGCAAAAGCTCCCCGTAAATTCCGTCGTCTTCGTCTTCGTCAAATCCGGATATTATAAGGGGAGTTCTGGCTTCGTCTATCAATACGGAGTCCGCTTCGTCGACAAGGCAGAAATTGAAGCCCCTTTGGACTCTTTCTTCGGGAGTTTGCGCCATTGAATTATCGCGCAGGTAGTCAAACCCGAATTCGCTCGAAGTTCCGTATGTGATGTCGGCAAGGTATGCTTTCTTTTTGTCTTCCGTGCTTTGGCTTGCGTAAACGCATCCCGTGGAAAGCCCGAGCGTCGAGTATAAGTTGCCCATCCATTGGGAGTCCCTCATTGCGAGGTATTCGTTTACGGTCGCGATATGGCATCCCAGCCCTTGCAGGGCGTTTAAGTATGCGGGCAGTGTCGCGACAAGCGTTTTGCCTTCGCCGGTTGCGATTTCGGCAACCATGCTTTCGTTTAGCGCGATGCCGCCGATTAGCTGGACATCGTAATGGATCATGTCCCACATGACAGGCTTCCCGAAGAGGTCGTAAGATTTTCCGCACATTCTGCGGGCGGCGTTTTTGACGAGCGCATAGGCTTCGGGCAGAATGCTTGAAAGGCTTTCTCCGCCTTGGATTCTATTTTTGAATTCCAAAGTTTTCTTTGGCAGGTCTTCGTCCGAAAGAAGCCGGTATTCTTTTTCTATGGCGTTGATTTTTGCGGCGATTTTGCGGGCTTTTCTTTGAAATCTCCCGTATTTGAAGTCGCCGAACAGTTTTAATATCAAATTTTGCGGCATAATTATTCCAAATAAAAGTTGTTGCGCGGATTTCTGCGCAATGGTTTGCGGGCTTCGCCCGGTTTTTCAGAATAAAAATGTCAAATGAGAAAAGAGGTGCTTGAAAATTCAGACATTAATGGATTCGGAGCCGATTTGCGCGGGTAAATCGGAACAAAAATTTCAAAATCGGATTTCCAAAAGACGGCAAAAGGGGAAGGATTTTGCAAAAAACCGTCGAACTTGGGCTTTTTGCCAAGCCCGGAGGAAAAATCCCGTTTGGGGCTTTGCGGGAAGGATAGATACTCTTGCAGGGGATTTTCCGATATTTCGCCCTTTAATGAATTGAAGGGGTAATTTTGGGTTTCGACGGCTGTATTGCGCAAGTTGGCGCGCGCAGACATTCCAAACCCGACAAACAGGTTCAGAAATACGGCGATTGAAAAAAATATAACCGTCAAATTTTTCATTTTCCCCAAAAGATAAAGAGATGCTTAATTATGTCAAATTTAATCTTGCGCCGCCCGCTTTAACTTGACGCTTTCGCGCATCATTCTAAAATTCTTCAAATATTTTTATTATGTCGGCAAAATTTTCAAAAGTATTATCCGATTTGAACAGGGACAGGATTTTTATTGCCTTGTGCGCCGCAATCGGGCTTTTGGGGGGCGCGCTTGCCGTGGCGTTCCATTTGACAATCACATATTTGTTCAAGTGGATTTGGTTTTTTGGGGGGATTTGCGGAGAGGAATACAGGATTTTTCTTATGCCGCTTTTCCCGTTTCTTGCCGGAGCGTTTGCGGGGCTTTGCGTAAACGGATTTGCGAAGTCCGCAGGCGGCGGGGGCATTCCGCAAACAAAGCGCGTATTCTTCAATGATTTCGGAATTTTCAAGTTAAAAGACATTTTTTACAGGTTTTTCTTTAGCTCCGTATTCATAGGTTTTGGCAATTCTGCCGGCAGGGAAGGCCCGACCGTGCATTTGTGCGCCGCGCTCTCGTCCGTAATCGCGCAAAAATTCGGGCTTTCAAAGCAGAAAGTCCGCGATGCGGTTCCCGTCGGAATAGGCGCAGGCATTTCGGCTTCTTTTAACGCTCCGCTGTCGGCGGTTAGTTTTGTCTTTGAGGAGTTTTTCGGCGGATTCTCAAACGCAAGGGGAGCGGGCGGGATTTTTATTGCAGTTGCGGTTGCGGCGGCCGTCTCGCGCATTTTGATTGGAGAAAACCCCGTGCTTGCAATCGCAAACGTGGAATTCCACACGGGGTGGTGGATGTTGGTGTGCTTGCCAATCGCCGTAATTTCGGGCGTTTTGGGGCATCTTTTTTTGGACGGAATTTTGAGGCTTCGCAAGCTTTGCCTTGGATTTTCAAAAGTTCCCAAATGGATTTGGACGGCTCTCGGCGGTCTTTGCGTGGGTGTTTTGGCTACTTTCGCCTATGTTTTGTCGGGCGGGTATGATTCCGTTTTCAGCATTGGCTACAATGTTCTTTTGCCCGCTTTTGACGCAAACGTCGCTTTGAGGGCGATGCTTGTGATTTTCGCCTTTAAATTCGTATGCACTTTGATAAATTACGCGACAGGCGGAAGCGGCGGGGTGTTCTCGGGAACAATAGTGATAGGCGGAATGTTGGGCGGCTCGCTCGGCGCGCTATTTTGCATGGTTTTCGGGCTTGATTCTTCTGTCGTGGGGGCGGCTTTGATGATGGGAATTGGAGCCTGCCTTGCTTCGATAGTGAGATGCCCGATAACTTCGATACTGATGATTTTCGAACTCACATTGAATTACTCCCTCATAATACCTATAATTTTCGGCAATTTGATTGCTTATTTCATTTCAACGAGGCTTTCTCCGCTTGGGCTTTACGACTCTATTTTGCTTCAAGACGGGATAACGTTAAAAAAAATGGCCTCTTACAGAGGAAACCGCGATTGGGCGAATTTGCCTGTAAGCGCGATTATGACTTTTTCCGTAAGCGGCGTGAAGGCTTCGCAGAAAGTCGGGGAGGCGATGGCTGAAATTAAAAATTCCGCCCATCGGTACAGATCTTACCCCGTCTTTGACGATGCGGGCGGATTTGCGGGGTTTGCGAAGAGCGCGGACATATTCAACCCGGAAAATTTCGGCTTAATTTGCGCCGAAATCATTTCAAGCCCTCCAAAAACTTACATTCCTCCCGATACTTCGATTTCCAAAGCCGCAAATTACATGATAGAACATGACGTTTTGGAGCTTGCGGTGGTTGACGAGCTTTCTCCCGAAAAACTCTTGGGGATTTTAACGTTGCACGACATCGCCCGCCAGCAAAACGCGTCCGAACCTTTTGACAAATAGCATATGAAAAGCATTGAAAATCTTGTGAGAATCATAGAAAAACTCCGCGCTCCAGACGGATCCCCGTGGGACAGGGAGCAAACCCACGACAGCATAAGGGGGCATTTGCTTGAAGAGGCGGCGGAATTTCTGGACGCAGTCGACGCGAAAAATTATCCGAATATGTGCGAGGAGCTTGGGGATTTGCTGATGCACATAATGCTGCATTCGCAGATGGCGAAAGAAGAGGGCAGATTCGACTTTGAAGATGTTGTAAAAGAGCTTTCCGAAAAGCTTGTCCGCCGCCATCCCCATGTTTTTGGCGGGGCGAAGGTCGGCTCTTCCATGGATGTCGTAAAAATCTGGAGCGACGTTAAGGCTTCGGAGAAAAAATCTCGCCCGAAATCTCCGAATTTTTGGGAGAACTTGCCAAGAGAGCTTTCCGCCCTGCGCAAGGCGAGGGACGTTGCAAAGCATATCGACGGGAATCTCCTGAAAGAACTTCCCGATGTCGGCGAAGACTGCGGTTTAAAGTGCGGGCGCGAGCTTTTTGAAATCGTCAAAAAGTACCGCGAAAAGGGCGTTGAACCCGAAGGCGCATTGCGCGACTATCTGAAATTTTTGCGCAAAAACACCGACAAAACTTTTACGGAAGGAACGATAGAATAATGCCAGAGTCCATTGAGCTGACTTCAAGCGGCGGAATTTCCGTTGAATTTCCCCTTGAAATTCTGCGTAAAACCGGGCGCAGAACTATGCTTATGCGCGTTAAATATCCGAATGTAATTTTGGTTTCGGCGCCGGTTCGTGTTTCAAAAACTGAAATTTTAAATTTTGTAAGGGAAAACTCAAATTGGGTGTTTTCCGCTTTAAAAAATTTGAGGGAGCCGGTAGGCTTGCTTGGGTATATCAAGGAAAATCCGCATGTTTTTAATGCGGGCAAGAAGCTTAAAGTATCGTTTTTTAATTCGCATTCCCGAAAGGGATTTTGGATTGAGGATTTTTTGAAGGGCGAAATAGTCTTCGCATTTCCCGACGGGGATGAAGCCGCGTTTAAAAGCCTGTTCTTGAAATATGCGGCTGAAAGCATCGTAAAAACCGTGTCTTTTGTGGCTGAAAAACACAATTTTAATATTCCGAAAATTTCCGTGCGCGACCAGCGCAGCCGTTGGGCGTCGCGCTCGTCAAGCGGAAGA